>NZ_MJGC01000081.1 GCF_001746915.1 Desertifilum tharense IPPAS B-1220 | reverse complement strand
CCAACTCCCTTCTTCCCCAACCCCCAACTCCTAATTCCCAACTCCCTTCTTAGCAGCTTGCAACGGCGCATCCAGGACAAAGGCGTTCTAGGACTTGTTTAAGAACCATTGCTGTCCAATCAATATCGGCTTGGGTGGTATCTTTGCCTAGGGTTAGGCGAATGCCTCCAAGTGCTGTATTGGGGCTGTAGCCCATTGCTAGCAAGATGGGACTGGGGGAAAGTTTGCCGCTGTGACACGCTGAACCGGCACTAATGCCAATTCCCGCGAGGTTCATTTGGCGAACGAGGGTTTTTCCGGTGAGGTTTTTGTGGGTTTGGCTTAAACAAAAGCTGACATGATGGGGGAGGCGAGCAAGGCGATCGCCTGTAGGCATTAAACCCGGTACATCGACCAATTGGGCAAATAAGCGATCGCGCAATGTCATTAACCGCGTCATTTCCTGGGGTAACTCTGCCAGGGCTAACTCTGCTGCTACCCCAAATGCGGCGATCGCGCTTAAAGCTTGCGTCCCCGAACGCAGCCCCCTCTCTTGTCCGCCGCCGCCCAATAGAGGCAACAGTTGCACCCCCGGACGCACGTACAGCGCCCCCGCCCCTTGAACGCCGTAAATCTTATGACTCGAAAGCGAGAGCAGATCCACAGGGAGTTGTTGGACATCAATGGGCAGGCGTCCGGCAACTTGTACGGCATCGGTATGAAACAGGATACCGCGATCGCGCGCAATTTGACCGAGGGCGGCGATCGGTTGCAGGGTACCGACTTCGCTTTGTCCGTAGATAATCGAGATTAAAGCCGTATTGGGTTGAATCGCGCGGATCAAATCTTCAGGATCGACGCGCCCAAACCGATCGACGGGGAGTTGCGTGACTTGCCAACCCCGTTGTTCCAGAAAGCTTGCCGGTTGCGCGATCGCCGAATGCTCGACGCTGGAGATAATTAAATGTTGGGGCGTGTCGTATTGTTGAGCAATGCCCATAATGGCTAAATTATCCGCTTCCGTGCCCCCAGCCGTAAAAATGATGGACTCCGGATCGCCAGCATTAATTAAACTGGCCACTTGCATCCGTGCCATCTCTAACAACGTAGCTGCTCGTCCTCCCCAAGTATGCAAGCTGGAAGGGTTGCCCCAATGTAGAGTTAGGGCTTCTTGCAAGGTGGCGATCGCCTCAGCACGCGGCGGCGTAGTCGCACTATAGTCCAAGTAAATTTGCATGATTCAGGGGTTCTCAATACAAACAGCAACGTGCAGCTTCTTCTAGTCTCAGCATATCGCCTTGTGGGTTTCCTCTTCACGCGCTCTTGAAATCGCTATCCGCCCGGTTTGCAAACGTTGTAGTCTTCGTGAGATAACACGGCTTGCGGAACTAATATGTTGCCACAATCTCGGCACAGCATCCGGTAGTGGCGCGTAATCGGAATACTAATGATAAAGCGATCGTGGCGCAGTCGCTTCCCACCAAAGTCGGTATAGTTGCAATGATGTTGTAACTCTGCAATAATCTGTCGGGCTTTGAGAACGACATGCTTGGGCAACATGCTTAAGTCAATGGGGTCTTGTTCAAAGGAAGCCAGCCATGCTTGTTTAGCTTGGCGTTTTGCCGTCTGGTTTTGCAGGCTAACCCTTTCTACCACCTGGTTGTGAGTGCAACGGTGGCATATTTGCCCATAGCCTTTGTGTCCGCAAGGGAAGGTCTTTTTTCGTTTCGGCATAAACCGCAGCCTTTTGCAGTAATAGCGGATGGGAAGGCAAAAATCCCCATACCAGAGGCCTCAGCTTGCTTCCTCAATCAATTTTCCAGGAAGTTTAGGGCGACGCTAGGAAACTGAGTTTCTGGTCAGAAAAGACGATTGATATTTTTTATGTTAATGGATTTTGGCAAAAGAAATTTCTGATAGGATTGGAACCATTGGCGAAAGATTTGGGGAATGCTACATTAAGCCCTAACTATACGGTTGGCGAACTTGTGTTTTGGAATGCTGTTTGTTACTGGCGTCGAGGTTTGGCGTGTTTGCTGGCACTGGGTTTAGCGGCGTGCGGGCGCGTTGAGTCTCGTCAGCCTCGGCTAGTCCCCCTGCCCCAAGATCCGCTAATTCAAGTTTATTTTAATCAGTCAGAAACCTCGGACTATAACGACCCTTATCGGCAGATTGTTCGCTTAGGCGATGATTTGGAGGAAACGATTGTAGAGGCGATCGCCAAAGCTCAGTCTAGCATCGATGTTGCCGTCCAAGAGTTACGCCTGCCCAAGGTCGCCCAAGCGCTGGTCGAACGTCACCAAGCCGGGGTACAGGTGCGGGTGATTCTGGAAAATAGTTACAGTCGCCCTTGGAGCGAGTTTACCCCAACAGAAGTAGCGCAACTCGATCCGCGAACTCGCCAAAGTTATGATGAGTTTATTTTATTTGCCGATCGCGATGGCGATCGCCTTCTCAGCACCGACGAGACAAATCAAAGCGATGCTTTAAAGATTCTCCACAATGCCAAAGTTCCCTGGATTGATGACACCGCCGATGGTTCCAAGGGTAGCGGCTTAATGCACCATAAGTTTGCAATTATCGACCGTCAAACGGTGATTGTCACTAGCGCCAACTTTACCCTCAGCGATATCCACGGCGATTTTACCCGACCGGAAAGCCGGGGCAATGCCAATAATTTATTAAAGATACAAAGCTACGAACTAGCCAATCTGTTTACCCAAGAATTTAACCTAATGTGGGGAGATGGCCCAGGGGGACAACCCGATAGTTTATTTGGGCTTAAAAAACCGCTGCGCCAGCCTGCAAAAATGCAAGTTGGTAATAGTTTAATTGCCGTCTACTTTTCGCCCACCTCCCAACGCGTTGATTGGGAACAAACCGGGAATGGTTTAATTGACCAAACCCTCAAAGTCGCTAAAACTTCCGTTGATTTAGCCTTATTTGTCTTTTCCGAACAAAGGTTAGTCAATACCCTTGCCCTCAATCACCAACAGGGGGTCAAAATTCGCGCCTTAATCGATCCGAGTTTTGCCTATCGCAGTTATAGCGAAGCCTTAGATATGCTAGGAGTGGCTTTGAGTGAAAATTGCCAATACGAAGCCGATAATCAACCTTGGCAAACGCCCATTCAAACCGTCGGCGTCCCCATCCTACCGCCAGGAGACAAGTTACATCATAAATTTGGGGTAGTGGATGAAAAAATTGCGATCGCTGGATCGCATAATTGGTCTCAAGCCGCCAATATTATTAACGATGAAACCCTATTGGTGATTGAAAACCCAGGGGTTGCAGCCCACTTTATCCGGGAATTCAATCGCCTCTATGCCCATTCTCAATTGGGAATTCCCGCAGCCATTGAGCGCAAAATCCAAGCCGAACAACAAAAATGCTCGCAACTCAAGCCCGCTCAAACCAATGTAACACCCTCTGTTATCAACTTAAACACCGCCACCCCAGCCGAACTAGAATCCTTACCCGGAATTGGTCCCAAACTCGCCCAGGAAATAATTAAAACCCGACAGCAACAGCCCTTTACCTCCCTCCAAGATTTAAGTCGAGTTTCCGGTATTGGCCCGAAGCTATTGGAACGCCTAGAAAATCGCGTCACCTGGTAACTTCAAGCCTAATGCGATCGCACCCTTCTCAGTTAGATTTGTCTAAGTTCAATATGCACCTCAATAGCGTTGAAAATTGAGGACACCAGCATCGCTCCTGATTAGCGGCGATCGCGCCCTCCAGCCCAAGGAGGACGACCCGAACCCTTGCGAATCGTAATCACTTCACCGTTGCTGCGGGTAATGCGGAACGCATCAAAGTCATAGTCATCGTACTCTCCAACCACGGTTAGTTGTTCCCCTTCTCGGATAGAAATTTGGTGATACCAGGTAGGTCCGGCATCCACAATAATTTGCCCGGTGCCATCATCCAGAATGAACTCGTTACCTACTACGCTTTGCACCGTTCCTGAAATCGTGGTGCCAGCATTACGCCTCAGCTCCCCAATGGGTGTTTGGGCAGTAGCAGACAAGCTAGGAAAGCTAGCGATCAGGGCTAGTAAAGGAATCCATTTTTGCATTGGAAGATTCATCCATTCATCAATGCGACTATAACGAGTGGAGATGACACCAAAATGACAAATCGATTCAAGGTTCTGTCTTGCTTAAAGGTAGGACGATCGTGAAGGTGCTGCCTTGATTTAGAGTGCTACAAACTGAGATCTGACCCTCGTGAGCGCGAACGATCTGTTGAGCGATCGCCAAACCCAATCCGAACCCATTTCTGACCTTGGCACGACTGGATCGGGTCCGATAAAACCGTTCAAAAATGTAAGGGAGATCGTCCTGTGCAATCCCCATTCCAGTGTCTTGAATGGCGATCGCCACCTGTTGAGAGCGGATGGATGCTTGCAGGGAGATTGTCCCCCCGACGGGAGTGTAGCGGCAGGCATTGCTGAGGAGGTTAGCGATCGCCTGTTGCAGAAGATTTGCATCTGCTTGCAGGACAATCTCCTGGGATGGCAAATCGGTCAGTAGCGTCAAGTGATGCCGTTCTGCTTGGGGTTTCCAGTCAAGGGCGATCGCCTCTAGAAATGTCACCATCTTTAACGGTTGCCGAACGTCCTCGGTTAACTGCCCTTCATATCGAGCCAGGAATAACAAGTCACGAACCAGATCGCTCATCGACTGAGCCAAATTCTCAATTTTAGACAGCCGTTGTCGGGGCGTTACCCAATCGTCTTCAGGGGCAGTCAGACCCACATGAACATTACTCAGCATCGCGGCAAGGGGTGCCCGCAACTCATGGGATGCATTAGCAGTGAAGCGTTGCAACTGGTCGTAGGCTTGGGTTAATTGCAGGTTTGTCTGTTCCAGTCGGTGTTGACGCCGCTTTAGCTCCTGCTGCAATCGGCGAAACAAGTAAGTCGAAAAAATCCCCCCCAAAATCCCAATCGCCGCTGACAACCATAAAACAAGCCAGGTAATGCGACGATAGGTTTCCAGGTGTTCTTTACGAACTTGCAACAGGCGTTCTTCCTCATCTGCAAACTGGTCGATGGCAAAACGGGTCGCATCCATTGATGCCTTCCCTTCCTCCAGCCAGTCGTACAGGAGAGCCGCAGGGACAAGGGCATTCGGGTCGCGGTTGAGGGTGGCTAATTCCTGTTGTAAGGTTTGTTTTTGATAGAGGATTTGCAATGTAGCATCGATTGATTGCCGAATTCTTTGCAGTTGCCGAGTTTGGGCAGGGTTGTCGCCAACCAATTCCTCCAGAGTGTTGAGCGATCGGGGAATTTTTTGCTGGGCTTGCTGGTAGGGTTCCAGAAATTCAGAACGGCGTGTTAGCCCATAGCCACGCACTCCAGTTTCAGCATCCAGTAGAGCTGCCTGTAATTGTTTGGTTTCCAGCCGGACTTGCTGGGTATGCTGTACCCAAAATTCATCCTCAACCAGACTGGCTTTGAGCCAAGCAAAGGCTCCCAGGGAGGTGAGAAGGCAAACAATGGGAATGGACAAAATCAGAGTTCCCTGTTGCTGCGCCGACAAGGTTTTGAGAAATCTTTCTCCACAACCTGCTAGATGGGTTAGCCGTTGGCTTAAGGAATGATGGGGGGAGGGCTGTTTCATCTGGCGTCTTCGGGAGATAACAGCCGATAGCCTGTACCGTGAACGGTGTCAATCCAGGTTTCGCAGTTGAGCGGTTTGAGCCGTTGACGGAGGCGGCGGATTGAGGTAGCAACCGCATTACTTTCGGGTTCTGTACCCCACTCCCAGAGGGCTAGTTCAATTTGCTCGCGCTTTAGCACTTGTTTGGGATGGCGCATCAAGTATTCCAGCAATTGAAACTCTCGGCTGGATAAGGAAACCTCTCGATCCTGCCGTTCGGCGGTCATTGTACTGAGATGCAATTGCAGATCGGCAATACAGAGTCTGTCGCCTGTCCATAGGGGCGATCGCCGTCCCAATGCTCGTACCCGTGCTAGTAATTCTTTAACATCGGCGGGTTTAGTCAAATAATCGTCCGCCCCTGCATCCAGACCCATCACGCGATCCGAAACGGTATCTTTAGCGGTGAGCAGCAGAATGGGCGATCCTTTGCCTGCCTCTCGATACAGGCGACACAGTTGAATGCCATCGAGATCGGGTAACATCCAGTCTAGGATCAGCAGGTCGTACTCTTTCTGTCCCATTAACCATTGGGCGGTTTGTCCGTCTTCAACGGCATCGACGACATGACCCGCCTGAGTGAGCGCGATCGCTAGCGGTTCGAGTTGTTCGAGATCGTCTTCGACAAACAAAATACGCATGGTCGAGAGTGATGCCTGTATGGAGTGCGCTGGAGAGCGGTTTCTGCACGATCGATCGCTCTCCAGGTGATGTATGAAGATGGCACCGAGCTTACGGGAAATTAGTGGTTAACTTGAATTGTAAGGGCATCAAATTCCCCTCCTTCAAATTCGCCGGTAATCGTAACGCGATCGCCGACTCGAATGAATTGAGCCGTGTTATCCCCATAAACATCCCAGGAGTCAACGCTAAACGTCTGATTCCCGGTATTCAAACGAAAACCATCCTCCCAAACTCGTTCCACAATTCCGGTATGGCTACCCCGTGCATCGCTGGGTGCAGCAACAACCCAGGCCGCAACAGTGCTCAAACCCAATACAGCTACTGTACCTAAACGATTCATGATTTGTTCCTCTTAAGTTAGAAGATTAGAAGCATTTTCTGTTACCGGTAATATATCGGGGAGAAATGACAGAGAAATGACAGGGTGTATATCCAGTCGCGGCGATTGTTGGGGTTGTTCATCCATAATAGAATTCCACACAACGAACCAGCGGTTAGATTTTAGAGTTGAGATGGTCAAGTTGTAGCGTTATTCAGCCCGCAAGCGGGCAATTAATTGGGCGATCGTTCTAGGAGGAGGATAGCGATCGCGCCATGCGGCGGGCAGTGCATACCAACACTCCAACAGGGTAGGCATCCCCAGTTGTAATTGATTCAAAACCTCTACCTGCGCGAAAACCTGCTGTGCTGGTTCTGATAGCACCAATTGTCCCTCATTCAGCACGATTGCCCAATCTGCCCAGCTATAAGCCAGATCGAGGTCATGGGTGGCCATTACAATCGTCGTACCGCTAGCATGGATGCGATCGAGTTCTGCTAATAAATGATGCGTTTGCAGTCGATCGAGATAGGCTGTAGGTTCATCTAGTAACAGCAACTCCGGTTGTAACGCCATGACGCCAGCCAGTGCCACCCGTCGCTTCTGCCCCAGGCTGAGATGGTGTAAAGGACGATCTGCCAAATCCTGGAGAGAAAAGTCTCGCAGCGTTTGATGCAGGCGTTGGGCAACCTCATCTCTCGATAAGGACAAATTGCAGAGTCCGTAAGAAATATCTTCCGCAACAGTTGCAGCCACAAGTTGCTGTTCGGGATCTTGAAAGGCTAAACCAATTCGTTGTCGCCACAGATTCAAAATAGGTGCCTGATAGCGGAGGCGTTCTCCTTTCCAGGAAATTGTGCCAGAACGACAGCGGTATAACCCATCGGCGAGAAATAAAAGAGTTGATTTACCACAGCCGTTATGTCCCAAGATCGCAGTCTTTTGTCCGGCAGCGATCGCTAAACTCAGGTTTGCGATCGCAGGCTGAGTTGCACCGGGATAGGTGTAGGAGACGGCTTGAAATTCCAGAAGGGGAGAGAACATAGAAGCCTAAAATCTCAACTCTAAAATTACTAATCCCACACATCCAACCAGAGATTCGATCGCATAGCGCCGGGAATAGCGAGAGGAGGGGTTGGCGTAAACCTGAAAGTCTCCATTAAAACCGCGAGTTGCCAACCCCAGAGAAAATTGCTGGTAACGTTGCAGCGATCGCACAACCAGTTGACTCGCCAATAGTCCTGCACTGTACATCCATCGTTGGCGAGTCCGATAACCCCCTCTTGAGCGTTGTGCCAGTTGGAGTTGGGTTAAAACATCCAGAAACAGAAAGATAAATCGATACATCAGGAGTAACAAATCGACCAGCACCCCAGGCACGCGCCATTGACGCAAAACCCCTAAGAGTTCTGCGAAGGGAATGGTAAATAGAATCAAGAGCAGACAAGGGATACAAGCGAGCGATCGCATCCCCACTTCTGCGGCCTGAACCAGTCCCGACCGACTGATAAAACAATACCAATTTCCCACCACCCAACCCCCGACCGAATTCGCCTGAACCAGGGCGCGTTGATTCGCCGATACAATCTCTAACACCAATGCCGGAATGCTAGTCAGCAAAAAGATTAGCATCACCCCCAGCACCGATCCGTACACCTTGGGGGGAATTCGAGCATAGCCAACAATCCAAACACTCAGCCAAATCAAAATTAGCCCCTGAGTCGCGGGGTGGGCAATCGAGGCTATCCCCAGAACCACTAGGGCAAAGATGAGTTTTTGTTGGGGAGGTAATGGTCGGAGGCGATTCGTGTAAGCATAGGCATCGAGATGATGATGCATCTATCCCCACTAATAATCCTTGAATTCCGAGGGATTTTGCATCACCTGCCGCTCACGTTTGCCTCGATATAGTCCAATGACATACCCGATGACTCCCGTTCCCAGTCCGGCTTGCAGGGCAAACAGCAGCGACTCAATTTCACCGCTAGCGGGTTCCACCAGAGGGCTAAACCAGGGTTGATAGTTAGGGTCAATCTCCTGAATTGCTGCTTCTGCTTCGCCGTCAGCTCCCCCAAACTCTGCATCCCGCACCAGAAACAGGGGGGCGATCGCTAAAACCACAACCGCCACCACCAACAACCCATTATTCCAACCTTGACTTTTTTGGCTCATGGTTATGACTCCTGCTTAATCAAATTGAGGACTTGCAACTCTTCTCGGTTGTAAGTCTGCAACCAGTTCCACACCAACACCGTCAGCAACCCTTCGCTAATGGCTAGGGGAATTTGAGTCAGAGCAAAAATTCCAGCAAATTTAGCAAAAGCCGCTAACACGCCTCCGGTTGCTGAGGGAAACGCCAGGGCCAGTTGCGCGGAGGTGACAACGTAGGTCAGCAGGTTTGCTAAAGCGGCTGCCAGAAAGATCGCGAGGCTTTGTCTGCCGCTCAAATGCATCACTAACCGATAGATCCCATAAGCCATGAACGGACCGATGACTGCCATTGACACGCCATTGGCACCCAGCGTGGTTAAGCCCCCATGCGCCAGGAGTAGCGCCTGAAAGAGTAAGACTAGACCGCCCAAAACTGACATAACGGCGGGGCCAAATAACACGGCCCCTAAGCCCGTTCCCGTGGGGTGAGAACAACTCCCCGTCACTGAGGGAATCTTTAAAGCGGAGAGGACAAAGGTGAAGGCTCCTGCCAGTGCTAGCAAGAGTTTGGTTTCTGGATGCTGGCGGGTAATCCGGGCGAGCGATCGCAAACCCCAAACCAGAAACGGCAGATACACAACCCACCAAAAAATCGCCCAGCCGACGGGCAGAAAGCCCTCCATAATGTGCATGGCATGGGCAGGCGCGGGCGAGCCAACAACTAGATAACCACTCAACCCTGCCATCATCGCAAGGCTGAACCCTTGATGCTTTTTCATGTTTGTCTGTACCTCGCAGACTGGTCAATCCAACACAGGTTTTTCAATTCGGCGGGCATCCTGACTTAAAGAGATGAATCTCTCATCACAGTTGCGGGACAGCGGCAGGCTTGCACTGCTCTTTCCCCCTTACGTCTGGCGGCTGCTCCCCACCAGAACCGAGCTTTTGCTATCGTACCGTGAAAACACCTTCCTATTGAATTGAAAAACAATCTGCCCGTCGCGGTACTAACCGGGAACCCAACATCCTCCCTGTAGTCAGCAATACAATTTTGGGAATACTAACCAAGCGGAGATTGGGATAACTTTTAAAGCATGATTTGGCAAAGCTTTGGCAGATGGTTCAGTGCATTATTAGCAATTCTGGCGCTAACCGCCTGCACTCAAACCCATTCAAACGAGATCGCCACCCTTTCCCTGAGTGGTTGGCAAAGTAGCCCCACAGAAAGGCAGGCGTTAGAACAGATTCTCCGGGAATTTGAAGCGCAACATCCCCAGATTCGAGTCAGGTTCGAGGTGATTGCTGACCAGTATATGGATGTGATTAAAACGCGCTTAATTGGCGATGCGGCCCCGGATGTATTTTTCTTGGATGCGTTTGAGGCCCCATTGCTGATGCAACATGGGGTTTTAGAACCGCTGGATCGTTATATTCAACCCGATTTTGACCTAGCCGACTTTGAACCCAATTTACTCAATGCGTTTAAGTTGCAAGGCACTATTTACGGCATTCCCAAGGACTTCTCAACCCTGGCACTCTTTTATAATCGCCGACAGTTTGCTGACGCCAACTTATCCAACCCGCCCCAAACCTGGGAACAACTCAGAGACGACTCGCGCCAACTCACCTTAGACCGCAACCGCAATGGACGCATAGACCAGTATGGCTTAGGGATTTCTCCAGAATTAGCCCGCCAAAAGTTTGTCGCCCAAGCCTACGGCGGAACGGTGGTAGACCGTCGGGGATATGCCGCCTTAGCCAGTCGCCGCAGTGTCAGAGGGTTGCAACTGATTATCGATCAATATCGTCAAGACCGAACGGCAGCCACCCCCTCGGATGTGGGGGCGAGTTCGGGAAGCGAAATGTTTGGTCAGCAGCGAGTTGCAATGGTTTTAGAAGGCCCTTGGGCGATTCCTTATTTGCAAGAGACGTTTAGCGATTTAGAGTTTGCGATCGCCCAAGTGCCAAAAATCAATCGCCGATCGGGGACAATGGTGTATACAACAGCGTATGTGATGAATAAGCGCACTCGGCATAAGGAAGCGGCTTGGGAACTGATTGAGTATTTAACCAATAAAACGGGGATGAAAGCTTGGGGAGAGGCGGGAATCGCGCTTCCGAGTCGCAAGTCGGTGTTGGCCCAATTGGGGCGCGATCGCGATCCGCTGTATAGTCCTTTTGTTAAAGGGGCAAGCTACGCCACGCTTTGGCAAGCTGGAGAAAATTTACCGGCGATTTTAACCCATTTCAATAACCAGTTTGTCAGTGCTTTACTCGGTCAAAAATCGCTTCAGCAGGCGATGGAAGATGCCCAACAAGCTGCCAACCGCGAAATTCAAGCCCAGAATTACTAACCGGGATACCGCAGGCGATGTTTAAAAGTCTCATCAAAAGTCAGCAGCGTCAAGAAGCCTTTTCTGGCTATTTATTTATGTTCCCTACCCTCCTGATTTTGGGGGTATTTCTGGTTTTACCGATTCTGTTTTCCATCTTCCTCGCCACCCATCGCGTCCAAATTCTAGGAGAGGTTAGCTATCGCTTTGTGGGCTTGCGAAATTTAACCCGCAGTACGGCAGATCCGCGCGTCGGAATTGCCCTCCGCAATACGCTGGAATATGTCTTAATTGTGGTTCCCGTTCAGACGATTTTAGCGTTAGCTTTGGCTTTGATTCTCGACCTCAAAATCAGAGGAAAAAGTTGGTTTCGCGTCATCTTCTTTATGCCAACCGTTACCTCAGCCGCCGTTTTGACTTTGATTTTTATGTGGATTTATAATTCCAACGGATTGCTGAATAATCTCTTAGAAAAGGTCGGCTTACCCACGTATAACTGGCTAGGCGATCCTAACGTTGCCTTAAAGTCAATCATGATTATGAATATTTGGTCTACCGCGCCCTTTTTTATGGTCATTTATTTAGCGGCTTTGCAAGATATCCCCACTTATTTGTACGAGGCTGCTAAGTTAGATGGGGCGAATGAAATGGATCGACTCTGGAATATTACCCTCCCCTTACTCAAGCCCGTCACCTTCTTTATTGTGGTTATGGGAATTATCGGTACCTTCCAACTGTTCGATCAATCTTATATCTTTTCTGGCGGTTCCGGCGGCCCGAATAATGCAACGCTGACCTTTGTTTTACTCATTTATCAATATGCCTTTAAGAATTTAGATATTGGCTATGCGGCGGCTTTAGCTTTAGTGTTAGCCCTGATTATTATGCTCGTTACTGCTATCCAACGTCGCTTATTTAAAGACGAAAAAGCCAACTAAGATTTTCCCCATTATCGAGGAAAAGAAATGAAGCGATCGCACTTTCTACAACCCCTCTTTTACAGCATCCTCATCGCCTACGCCATCATTACTCTATTTCCCTTTGCTTGGGCGCTATCTGCCTCATTTAAGCCCCTTGCTGAGATTGTAGAGGGGGGGATGCATTTAATTCCTCAACACTTCACTTGGGAGAATTATCAGCACATCTTCACCGCTTCTCCCTTATTTGGACGCTGGCTATTTAATAGCGTTTTGGTTGCAGTTTTTATCACCAGTTTTAACTTGCTATTCAATTCAATGGCAGGTTATGCACTCGCCCGCATTCACTTTCCGGGAAATAACCTGATTTTTGCTTTAATTTTAGCTGTTTTAATGGTACCCGGACAAATTACGCTGATTCCTACCTTTTTAATCCTTAAATCTCTGGGCTGGCTGAATACTTATCAAGGTTTAATTGTCCCTAGCGTTGTCAACGCCACCTTCATCTTCATGATGCGTCAATTCTTCATTAACTTCCCCAAGGAACTCGAAGAAGCCGCCGCTTTGGATGGTTTAAACCGCTGGCAAACTTTTTGGCAAATTGTTCTACCTTTAGCCAAACCTGCTCTTGCTGCCCAAGCCATCTTTGTCTTTATGGGTGCTTGGAATAACTTCTTAATGCCCCTGATGATTTTATCCGATCCAGCCATGTTTACCCTACCCTTGGGATTGAATACTTTTAAAGGGCAATACATCAGTTATTGGAACTACATCATGGCGGCTTCAATGGTTTTTACCCTACCCGCCCTCGCGATTTACGCTTTCTTTAATCGTTACTTTATCCACAGCGTTACTTTCACTGGCGGGAAGTAGCCTGGGTTGTGTTGGGTTTCGTAGCTCAACCTAACCTACGTGACTTGAGGTTGTGTTGGGTTTCGTAGCTCAACCCAACCTACGTGACTTGAGGTTGTGTTGGGTTTCGTACCTCAACCCAACCTACGTGGCTTGAGGTTGTGTTGGGTTTCGTACCTCAACCCAACCTACGTGACTTGAGTTTCGGGAGGCAGTAAAGGCAAGCGGACGATCAAGGTTGAACCTTGTCCTTCTCCTGCACTTTCAGCCTGAATTGTACCGCGATGAAGTTGGACAATGTGACGAGCGATCGCCAATCCTAACCCCAGTCCCTTAACTGAATTTATCCCTTCAGCTTGACGGAAGCGATCGAACATATGGGGTAGAAAATCAGCGGTAATGCCAATCCCTGTATCTATAACCCGAATTTCGGCAAAGGAGGCACCCGCAGAACCGTCTTCGGCTGTTAGAGAGAGTTGTACGGTAACGCTGCCTAATTCTGGCGTGAATTTGATGGCATTGGTGAGGAGATTGATGAAAACTTGACTCAAGCGATCGCTATCTCCCATCACGATAACGGGTTCTGTGACATGTTCCTGCCAAGTTAAGTGGATGTCTTTAGCGGCTGCGGTTTGAGTCACCGTTGCGATCGCAGTTTCAATCGCTGGTTTCAATTCAATGGGTTGAGGATTAAGACGCAGTTTACCAGCAGCGATCCGAGAAATATCCAGCAAGTCTTGTACCAACTTGGCTTGTAGGGTTGCATTACGCTCAATGGTGTCTAATGCTTTAGTTAACACAACCGGGCTGGGGGGACTGTTCCGCAATATCCGAGTCCAACCCAAAATCGCCACCAGAGGGGTATTCAGTTCGTGAGAAACAACAGAAATGAATTCATCGCGGCTGCGAATCGTACTTCTAGCGGCTTGTAGGGCTTCGCCGCGTAATTGCGCCATTTGCAGATGAGCCATAACGCGAGAGATCAGTTCTTGCGCCGAAAAGGGTTTGATCAGATAGTCATCGGCTCCCGCTTTCAATCCTTCTGCGATCGCTTCAACTCCTGCACGAGCCGAGAGCAGAATCACAGGAATATTGCGGGTACGCGGATCGGATCGTAAAGTCTGAAGTAAGCCGAAGCCATCGAGTCTCGGCATCATCACATCGCTAAGGATCAGATCGGGGGATTGCATTTGAATGGCTGCCAAAGCTGCTGTTCCGTCTGCAACGGCTTCGACTTGAACATATCCGCTTAGAATGTGCGTGAGATATTGGCACATATCTGCATTGTCATCCACAACCAGAACCTTGAAGAGATCGGGGGATGGATATTCGTTTTCTCTTCCACTCTCCTGAGATAACCACCGCTCTGCCTCTGCGACGTAAGGAACTGCACCCAACGCAGTAGATGTGAGGGTACGGGTTGCCTGGATGCGCTCTGGAGGGAGGTGTTCGCATCCATTGGGTAGCGTGATGGTAAAGCAGGTTCCTTCTCCCACAGTGCTGCTGACGGCGATCGCACCCCCCTGCAATCGAACCAATTCATACACTAGAGCTAGACCAATGCCCGATCCTTCATGGGTACGTGCCATTTCTCCTTGAACCTGATAGAATCGCTCGAACAAATGAGGTAGGTGTTCGGGAGCGATGCCGCTGCCCGTATCTCGAATCTGAAGCATGACTGGGTTACGATCGTTCGGATGCAGACTAACGGTAATTTCACCCGAAAAGGTAAACTTCAGGGCGTTAGAGAGCAGGTTAAGAACGATCTTCTCCCACATTTCTCGATCGACATAGATGGGTGCAGGTAGTGGTGGGCAATCAACTATTAACCGCAGTCCTGCCCGTTCGATCGCAGACCGAAACACACTGGCAAGTTCTGCGGTGTAGGTTGCTAGATCCGTCGGTTCATAGACGGCTTCCATTCGTCCGGCTTCAATCCGAGAGAAGTCGAGCAGGGTGTTGACCAGTTTCAATAAGCGCAGGCTGTTACGGTGAACCAGTTCTAACCGTTCTCGCTGAACCGGGTCGAGGGGATGGGTGCGATCGCTCAAAGCATCTTGCAACGGAGCCAGGGATAGCGTTAGGGGCGTGCGGAATTCATGGCTGACATTGCTGAAGAAGAGGGTTTTGGCGCGATCGAGTTCTGCGAGTTGTTCGGCGCGTTGGCGTTCTTGTTCGCGGGCGGCTTGTTCTCGAATTCGCAGAAGTTCCGATTCGCGCAAGGCAGCTTCAGCGCGGGCGCGTTCAATGGCGGCCCAGGTACGCTCGCTGACTTGCTCCAGCAGCACCCGCTCGGACTCGTTCCAGTGACGGGCTGTGGTTACGGTGCACACCAGCGCCCAGATGACTTGGTGTTGCCCCTTTCGCAGCGACACAACCAGCAGGGCTTGTATTTGCAACTGAGCCAGCAGTGCCTTCTCGGAGTCTGCGAAGTCGGGGTCGCTGGCTACATTGTGGATGACCATCGGCTGGGTTGCAATCTGTCGCATTATTTCAGGGTAGTCCGACAGCCGATAGACGCCCGCCGTCGGCGGCAGATCCGGTCGATGATATTCCCAGCCGATCGTGGCGATGTCCTGCTGCTCGAACACCTCGGCGAGCCAGCAGCGATCGAGGTGCAGATGCTCGGCGAGCATCCGAACTGCTCGGTTCGCGACGGAGTCCGCATCGGGTTCCGCACGCAGCGCGTCGCTAAATTTCAGCAGAAACGCCTGCTGCTCTTCAGTTCGTTTGCGATCGCTGATATCGTTGAACACCGCAACAACTTGACAGCTCCCTTCACCACCGATCCGCGAGGCATAGACGGTATACCAACGATCAACGGCTGCCGTGTAGAATTCGGTACGCCGCCCTCTGCCAGAAATTACAACATCACTGTAAAAGTCAAGCAACTGCTGTTCAAAATTGGAGGCGATTTCCAACAGCGTCCTACCAACGACATCGGTTAAGCCAGTTTGTTGCTCCCAGGCTGGATTTGTTTCCACAATCCGAAAGTCAGCAGGATGACCGGACTCGTCGGGAATCATTTCCAACAGGGTAAAGCCTTCGTCAATTGATGTGAATAACGATCGATATTTCGCCTCACTCTCGCGCAAGGCTTCTTCGGCGCGAGCGCGTTCGAGGGGTGTCCAAATCCGCTCCGCCGTCTCGCGGATTAAATCCATTTCGAGGTCTGTCCAGGGATGGGGGCGAACATCGTGAACGGCGAGGATGGCGACGAGCTTCCCGCCCCTGATTAAGGGCACGCCAGCCCCCGCCCCGATCTGGTAAGTGCGATAGGCCTCGCGTTCTTCGGCGCTGACTCGCGGATCGACAGTGAGGTCGTTGATTCGGTAGGGGCGTCCGGCAGCAAAATCTTCGTTAACAAAGGTGCTGAAAGCGTCTATTCGGTACTTCAAATCCAGCAGCGGCAAGCCGTTGGCATAGCCCACCCCGTCAGCACTATAGTATTCACCGCTGCTGTCGCACTCGTGATACTGAGCGCGGCTCACGCCAAGATGCTCGCCAAGTAAGCACATCGCCGCCGTCTTGATGTCATTCGGCTGCACAAATTGTTGCAGAATATCGCTGAGCTTCAGCAGGAACCCTTGGCGCGCCTCGTTCTCGCGCAACGTCTCCTCGGCGCGCTTGCGATCGCTGATGTCGGCAAATAGAACCGCCACGCGGCGGCTACCCTCTCCACCCAAACGGAAAACATATAGGTCAAAAACCCGCCCCAGGGTGGCTTCGCCTTCTTCAAACCGAATCGGTTCGCCCGTTTCGGCGACTCGTCCATAAACCTTCGCCCACTGTGGATTGGGTGTTCCTAGCAGTTCTGTGGCTTTGCGCCCAACCGGATACTCCATACCCGTCTGTTTCACAAACGCAGGATTGACTTCTAAAAAGAGAAAGTCGTTCCACTCGCCGTTCTCGCCAGTCAGGACTTCGATGACGGCAAAAGCTTCATCCATCGAGTTGAAGAGCGATCGATATTTGGTTTCCGATTCGCGCAGGTTGATTTCGGCTTCAATGGCATCCGTATTATCGATCGTTACGCCGACATGACCGAGATAAACGCCATCGGCATTAAAGAGCGGCTGGGCATAATTGTCGTGCCATCGCCACACCCCGTCATGTCGTCGAAGGCGGTTGCGATTGTGCCACGTTCGCTGCTCGCGGACTGCTGCCAAATAATCAGCGATGTAAGATTCAGCATCCTCTGGATGAACTAAAGTATGCCAACCCTCTCCACGAATTTGCTCGGCACTCTTGCCCGTGAAATCCAGAAAATACTGATTGATGAACTGATTTTCGCCCTGGGCGTCGTTATACCAGATCAAAGCAGGTGCCGTGTTTGCCAGCGTGCGAAACCGTGCCTCAGACTCGCGCAGGGCTTGCTCGGCTTGTTTGCGATCGCTAATCTCATAAGAAACAACCAGTACCGCATACGTTTCTCCATTTTCAGCTCGCAGCGGCGTTCCCCGCGAGAGGTAGGTGCGATCGTGGGCGTTATGCTCATCCTCAAATGGCTCGCCTGCCAGTGCTTGACGGTACATTGGCTCGTAACTTGCGGCTAAATGGGGGGGCAGCGCCTCAAAAATTGTCCGCCCGATGAAGTCTTGCGATCTGAATCCGGCTGCGGCTAGGGCTTCTCCTTCTGCGAGCAAATAACGCAGATCGCGATCGACGACAAACACTGCTCCACCTGGAAGATTTTGGATCAGGGCGCGCGATCGCTCTTCTGCTTGTTTGCGTTCTCCAACTTCTGTTTCTAAAGTCGCATTAGCCGCCAGCAATTCTCTGGTTTGGCGCTGTTGCAACAGCAGGGCGGTGGCAGTCAAGTCAGCCAGACTCGTCATCATTCGCACATCTTCTGAGTCAAAATGCCGTTGCTCGTCGTGCGACATCATCCAGATTGTGCCAAGGGCATGATTATCGGCAATTAGGGGCAATACTAACCCTTCTACAATCGGCGTATGGGTCGCTTGGAGGTTGGTAAAATAGCGTTCGGGATGAGAAAACAAGACCGGAGAACCCTGTTCTAGACAGAACCCACAGGGGCTAAAGTGACGGGGAGAACTGCCACCGACATAGGGCGCTAAAGTTCCTGCTAGGGCGTTCCAGCGAAAGATTTCTTCTCCATCGGGCAACGTTTCCAGTAAGCTCACGCCAGTTGTGCCTGCCTGACAGAGATCCAGAGCCACGTTCACCAAAGTTTGCATCAGGTTTTCATAATCCTGTGCCATCTGATGGATCAATGTCCGCAAGGCTTGATTTTCTGCCTGCACGTTGGCCGGGCGGGGAGGACGTTGGTATAGCTCCTCGGTAATCGTAATCTCGTTTAGCGCGATGTTCTCAGGTATGGGTCGTTGCATGATGGCTCTTACTCCCCTCCTGGAACATTGGCGGCGTTCGTGGATAGTCGTCGGACGCTCAAGGTTATGCCCTGCCCTTTGCTTTCACTGACTTCCTCAATCGTATCGCGCTGTCCATGAGGTGCGATCGATCCGATCCCCACCAGGGGGATAACTGCTGATGTGAAGGGGGTGGCTAGAGGCGATCGCTAATTTCTAACTTCCAGCTAAACAGCCTTCAAATACGCTATCCAGCGATCCATAATTTGAGCGCTACCATACCACGATCCGGGGTTGCTGGGGGAATGCCAAACGCCATCTAGGGTAATATTTTCGGCCCCTTCTAAATGGGCGGCTTCTACTGGGGTAATACCATCGCCCCAAACATCACCAACGCCGCAGGTGAGGCGATAGCTGCTGTAAACAAACCAGTTGCGTCTTTGTCCAAAGATGGCTTTTCCGGCAATGCAAACATAGCGCAGATCGGGATAGAATGCGCCGGGATAGTTGTTTTTGACAAAATCTAGATTGCGTTTTGTCCACCGTTCTTGGCTAACGTGAGGGGTTCCCAAGGTGACGAGGGTGGCTACTTTTTGCCGCGCATCCCATAACCCCGCCTCTTCGGTGACATCGCCGTGGATGCAATAGGGTTTCTCGCCTAAATAGATTCTGGCTATCCAACCGCCTGCGGAATGCCCAATTAAGTTGACTTTGGGCGCGTCGTGTTCTGCCATTAACTGTTTGACGGTGCGATCTAAATAGCGGAGGATGGGTACCATTGAACGCCCCCCCACTGTGGGGAACCAGTCGCGACGACGCAGGGGAACCACCACCGTTGGAAAGCCTTGCGATTCTAAATATTGTGCCATCTGGCGGTAAGCAACCGCCCCTGCAAAGTAACCGGGAAGAATAACCGTAGGCAGTGTCATGGAGAATTACAAATGGGAACTCAGTTTTTTATTGTACTGAGTCTGCTGCTAGCATCGGTTGTCTTTCTCTTACTGTTGCTGGCGTCGGGAGAAGAATTGGATGGCTTTAGGGATCTGTTGGGTTCAGGACATCTACATTGTGCAGCGTATGATGGAGTTAGGTTGTAAGGAGCTAGGGGGATGACTTTAGGGTCAAATGGACAAGCCGCTATTATCCGCACAGAACGCGGACTCACGATCGCAGGAACGCGCATCACGCTTTACGATGTGATGGATTATGTAACGGCGCAATATCCCCCTAAGTTTATTCAGGGATTGTTTGAGCTTACAGACGAACAAATTAACGCAGCATTCGTTTATATTGAAGCAAATCGCGCTACCGTTGAAGCCGAGTATCAAATGGTTCTTCAAGAAGCTGAGGCACTTCAGCGGTACTATGACGAAAAAAATCGGGATTTGATTGCTAGACTGGCGGTTCAACCTCCACAACCCGGTCAAGAAGCTGTACGAGCAAAGCTACAAGCCGCTAAAGCTAAGTTCGAGTCTAGATTTTGATTTTTCTAGTGGATCATAATTTGAGAGGACACTTGGGTTTACTGTTGCTGGCGTCGGGAGAAGAATTGGATGGCGAAAAGGGCGATCGCCATGACGCTAAATGAGAAGATAGTGGTTAGGGTACCCAAAGCGTAGAGGGCAGGGGAGGTGACGTTAGTAGTCATCCCAAAGATTTCTAGGGGGAGAGTGTTATCGGAACCTGTAATTAAGGCGGTGCGGTTAAACTCGTCGTAGGATAAGGTGAAGCCAAATAAGCCAACGCCGACTAAGCTAGGCAAAATTAAGGGAAAAACGACTTCCCAAAAGGTTTGTACGTCACCTGCGCCTAAGTCTCTGGCAGCTTCTTCGTAGGCTGGGTTGAAGCGGTTAAAGATTCCTAGAATAATTAAAAAGCCAAAGGGTATCGTCCAGGTTAAATGACCGCCTAATGCTGAGGTATACCATTCTGTCGGTAAACCGAGTTGGCTAAAGATAACCAGAATACCAAACGAGATCAGGATACTCGGTACGATCAGGCTGGAGATGGTGAGGTAAAAGAGCGATCGCGATCCCAAAAAACGATTGCGAAAGGCTAAACCCGCCATCACCGTAACTGCGACTGTTACCAGCATAACAATTAAGCCCAAAATAATTGAACGCTGGAACGGTTCGGCAAAACTGCCAATACGTTGCTGCTGAAAAACCGAGTTAATCCAATACAAACTAAAGCCTTTCATCGGAAACGTTAACCCACCTTCCGGCCCTTGTAAAGACAGCAGGAAAATCACCAGCATGGGGCCATAGAGAAATAAGATAAATAGCCCAAAGAAAGCCGCGAGAAAATAAAAGGATAGAGAGCGCTTTTCCAAAGACATAGCTTTAAAGTTCCTTGCGAATATCAACCACGCGCAAAATGCCTGTCACCAAAATTAAGGTAATAAATAATAAAACTACCGCATTAGCAGCCGCTAGGGGATATTGCAAGCTGCGAATTTGGTTGCTCATCAAATAACCCACTGAAGAAATTTGTCCGCCTCCCATCATCCGAACCGTGACAAATTCTCCCATCACTAAAGTCACAATAAAAATTGAACCAATGGCAATTCCGGGGGCAGATAAGGGAATGATAATTTCTTTTAAGACTTGAAAACTAGAAGCCCCTGAATCTTTCGCCGCACTAATTAACGAACGGTCAATTCTCATCATGCTATTAAAGATTGGTGCAATCATAAATAACGTATAGAGATGCACCAATGCTAAAATAACTGAAAACTCAGAAAAGAGAAAGAGATCGACAGGTCGTTCGATAATATTCAAAGCTAGTAATGCTTGATTGAGCAACCCTTCTCTACCTAAAAAGGGAACCCAAGAAATCATCCGAATAATATTAGAAGTCCAAAAGGGAACCGTGCAAATTAAAAATAAGATAATTTGCCAACGGAGAGTTTTGATATGAAATGCCAGAAAATAGGCGACAGGAAAGCCAATCAATAAAGTAATAACCCAAACAATCGCTGTAAACTTAAAATTATTGAGATAAGTCCTTAAATAGGTTGGACTAAATAGTTGTTGATAGTTTTCCAAGGTGAAGTCCGGAGTCATCGTCAACCCGTTAAAATCCCAGAAACTAATAACAATAATGGCTAAGATAGGCAAAACCAAAAACAAGAATAAAACGAGAAATTGGGGTGCTACTAAAAGATAATTTTGAGCAGACTTCCATGATTTAAGCATTGATTTTTTGCCAGTTAATCTCAATAAATTTGTGCTTTTCCTCTGCTTGACTAACAATCAAGATAGTCACGTAGGTTGGGTTGAGGTACGAAACCCAACAAAACTCTGGCTGCTGTTGGGTTACGCTAGCGCTAACCCAACCTACTACTTTCTTCCATGATTTAAGCATTGATTTTTTGCCAGTTAATCTCAATAAATTTGTGCTTTTCCTCTGCTTGACTGACAATCAAGATAGTCACGTAGGTTGGGTTGAGGTACGAAACCCAACAAAACTCTGGCTGCTGTTGGGTTACGCTAGCACTAACCCAACCTACTACTTTCTTCCATGATTTAAGCATTGATTTTTTGCCAGTTAATCTCAATAAATTTGTGCTTTTCCTCTGCTTGACTGACAATCAAGATAGTCATGTAGGTTGGGTTGAGGTACGAAACCCAACAAAACTCTGGCTGCTGTTGGGTTACGCTAGCGCTAACCCAACCTACTACTTTCAGCAGTTTTGTCAGTCAATCCCACTTTTCCTTCTCCTGGGAGGCTACCATGTATACACAGCTAATGCATGAACTCAAAATCTAGCTAAGATCCCCCTTAATAAGGGGGACTTTGACTTCAGTTCCCTACTTATTAAGAAGACCTTGACTCTAGTTCTCCCCTTATTAAGGGTTTTGACTCCAGTCCCCCACTTATTAAGAAGATTTTGACTCCAGTTCTCCCCTGATTAAGAAAACTGTGACTCCGGTTCCCCCCTTATTAAGGGGGGTTAGGGGGGATCGAGCAGAATCAGGCATACATAACAAGGATATTCATCAAGAAATCGACTATCCCAACTGAGAATTAAGCAGATACAAACTCATTCCATTTTTGGACTAAATATCGTTGCTCACTCATGACTGAATTCCAGCAAACAATATTGCCAAAACGTTCTTCAAAAGAACCGCCATCGCGAATAGCACCTTGTTTTTCTAAGGTTTTGCCAAAGGGGTCTACCATATCCGCAGCCGCAGGTTTTCCTTCATACCAGAAATCCCATTCTTCCGGGGACATATAATTGCGGGCTAACTCTGGCGCTGCACTATAATAGCCTTGGCGACCCAGGAAAGCACCTAGCCAACCTTCTAACGTCCAATTGAGGTATTCGTAGGCAGCATCTAGGGCAATTCCTGATAAATTCTTCGAGAGTCCAATACCGCCGCCCCAACCGCGATAACCTTCTTTTAAGGGAGCATAAACGCAGTTCACGCCCCTTGCTTTAACTTGGGTGACAGCAGGTGACCACATGGACTGTACAATCACCTCACCCGATGCCATTAAGTTAACGGATTCATCAAAGTTTTTCCAGAAAGCGCGAAACTGACCTTGGCGTTTTTGTTCGACTAAAATTTGCGTAACTTTATCAAGTTCCTCTGGGGTCATATTACCCTTATCTTGGAAGGTCATTAAGCCCAAAGCTTCGATGACCATTGCAGCATCCATAATCCCGATCGAGGCAATATCAAGAATTGAGGTTTTCCCTCTAAATTCAGGATTGAATAATTCTCCCCAAGATTCAATTGTGCGCCCCACTAAATCGGGTCGGTAGCCCAGGGTATCGGCGTTATATTGGAAGGGAATCAGCGTGGCGTAATCGGTGGGTGTTGAGGAAAAGGTGGTTGAGTCGGGCCCGGTTAGGTACATGACCTTAAAAGGGGCGGTTCCTTGGGAAGTATTGACCGGAGAACCCCCTTTAAATTGTCCGGTGGTGAAATAGGGGACAATTTTATCCCAATTTCTAATCCGCCTAATATCAATCGGTTGTAAATTCCCTGACGGAATAACGAGGGGGAGGCTAAAATATTCGCCATCAAAGATATCGTAGGATCTCGGTTGAGTAATGGCAATTTGGTTGTTTTCGTCGGTACTCAGCGCCCGCGTTTGAATTTTAAAACCTAAATCTTCTTGGGCTTTTTGACCCACTTCATTGATTTGGGAAACCCCGGTTCCAATGAAGCGCAAGGTGACATCTTTAGTTTGATTGGTCAGAACGGTAGGGCCGCCACTGACGGATTGTTGTTGGGAATTTTGGCGGGTGCATTGGGTGGCGGTGAGCATGGAACCTGCTGCTAACCCAATTCTCAGGAGGGTACGACGGGTAATTCTAGCCATAGGGGTGCAATATTAGTGAGAGAGGAAAATACAATCGTTAATCGACCAACAGAGGGTCATCTGTTGACCTTCTTGGAAGGGGTGGGTTAACCAGTCGGTGGTTTGGGTTTTGTAGAGAATTTCTTCCCCTGTTGCTTCGATAATCAGCGAAACGCGAGTCACGTAACCCGTGAATTCTACGAGGCTAATTCGAGCAGTGAGGGAATTGTAACTGGGGTTAGCAGGGGGCGTGGCTTCGAGTTGCAGTTGCATTCGATCCGAACGAATGCAGCAGGCGGCGCTGGTTCCCGGTTGGGCGTATTCGCCGCGACAGCGGAGGGTTCCTAAACCAGGGACTTCTAACTCGATAATTTGTCCGTGGGTATTGGGTTCGGTGCGGGTGACGGTTCCTGAAAAGATGTTGTTATCTCCGGTGAACCGGGCGACGAACTGAGAAACGGGGGCGTTAAAGATGCTTTGGGGGGTTCCTACTTGGTCGATGCGCCCGCGATCCATGACGACAATTTGATCGGAAAGGGAGAAGGCTTCGTCTTGGGCGTGGGTGACTTGAATGAAGGTCATTTTAAACTGGCGCTGGAGCTTGCGGAGTTCGCCGCGAGTTTTGACGCGCAGGTTTTCGTCTAGGGCGCTGAGGGGTTCGTCTAACAGGAGGACGTTGGGGCGGGTGACTAAGGCTCTGGCGAGGGCGACGCGCTGCTGTTGTCCGCCACTGAGCATACTGGGTTTGCGTTTGGCGAGGTGGGAAAGTCCGAGGACTTCTAGCACTTCGTCAACGCGCTCGATGCGATCGCGCAAAGCTACTTTTCGCATTTTTAACCCAAAGTCTACGTTATCCCAAACGGTTTTATGGGGAAAGAGGGCGTAACTTTGAAACACCATTGCGGTGTTGCGTTTGGCGGGGGGGAGGGGGTTGACGCGTTGGTCGCCAATGTATAAATCGCCACTTGTAATCGCTTCGTGACCCGCAATCATCCGCAGGGTGGTGGTTTTACCGCAACCGCTAGGGCCGAGCAGACAGCAGTAGGAACCGGCGGGGATATCTAAGGTAATATTTTCGACAGCAACGACGGAACCGTAATGCTTGGTGACTGACCTTAAGGACACCCCTTCTCCGTGCAGAGATTCTTCGAGGTGATGAACTCGATCGGCGAACTCGGCGGGAGGCTGTTGGATATCAGTGGTCATGGTGCGGGTTCCCTAGGTGCGATCGCGCGCAAACGCTCTGCTTGGACATAACAATTAAAGGCTCTTTATCAAAGCAATTTGTATTTTGAGATACTTTTTTTTATTTTCCTGGCAACCCCGTTGTAAACTTACGGGAGTAATGGCAATAGATTAGCCCCGATTGGTGTCCTGTGCAATCAACTGAACGTCTAAAGGTAACAAAACGTTTCTTTATTTGTGGCTCGGCTTTACGCGGTCAACCCGACCATCAAAACTTACAATCTGCTAAGTTTGTTAAAGAAACAAAAACGCAACCCAAATATCGCCTCCATTCGGTTGATAATGACCGTCATCCTGGGATTTACGAAGTCGCAGAAGGGGGAATTGCAATTCCTGGGGAAATTTATGAAATGACCTCAGAGCAGTACGCCCACTTAATGCATAGCGAACCGCCTCATTTGTATGAAGGACAGGTCATCTTAGAGGATGGAGAAGTCATTAGTGCCATGCTTTATCCTCGCGAAGTTGTAGAACAATACAACTGGCCCGATATTTCTGACTTTGGCGGTTGGGCTGCTTATCAAGCCAGCCAAAAATAACTCGTAAATTTCGCCCAAAACGTTCGTAACGATACAGACAAAACCCGCTTAGGCGGGTTCTGATTTTTTAAAGATTGGGTGACACTGAATGAGCGATGTTTTAATTCAAGGCGGTCGAATCATTACCGCAGTTGATGACTATGTTGCCGATATTTTAATTCACGATGGCAAGATTGAAGCGATTGGGCGATCGCTCTCTGTAGAATCAGCGCAAACCTACGACGCTACGGGGCTTTTCGTCTTTCCGGGTGGGGTGGATGTGCATACCCACATGGAATCGAGCCAAGGCCCGGCCATCACCTGCGATACTTATGAAACGGGTACAATTTCCGCCGCTTTTGGGGGAACAACCACCATTATTGACTTTGCTCAACAGGAAAAAGGCGAAAGCGCTAAAGCTACCTTCGATCGCCGTTTGGAACTAGCAGAACCCCAAATTGGAATTGATGTCGGATTTCATTTAATTCTCACCGACGTTCGCCCGGAAGTCCTCTCAGAACTTCCCGATCTAATTAACCAAGATGGGGTTTCTAGCTTTAAAATGTTTATGGCTTATCCCGATATTCTCATGGTTGATGATGCCTCCATTTTCCGGACGATGCGAACTGTGGGAACGCATGGGGGAATGGTGAACTTACACGCTGAAAACGGGGCTGTAATTCAAGTTTTAATTGAGGAAGCCTTAGCCCAAGGAAATACCTCTCCCAAGTATCACGCCTTAACCCGTCCGAGAATTATGGAAGCCGAAGCCACCCATCGGGCGATCCGGCTGGCGGAGTTAGCCGAAATTCCAGTTTATATCGTTCACTTATCCTCAGAAGAGGCTTTGCAAGTTGTGGTAGAAGCCCGCGATCGCGGTATTCCAGCTTTTGCAGAAACCTGTCCCCATTACCTCTTTTTAACGATTGAAAAATACGACATTCCAGGGTTTGAATCTGCCAAATATGTGATGACGCCTCCCTTAAGAGAGCATAGCTGCCAGCACGCCCTTTGGCGAGGTCTAAGATTTGACGATCTGCAAATTGTTTCTACCGATCATTGCCCCTTTTGTTTAAACGAACAACCCCTGGGAATCAATTACTCGAAACAATTAGGAAAAAATGACTTTTCCAAGATTCCCAACGGCGCGCCAGGGGTGGAATTACGCTTAACCCTGCTATACGATGGGGGCGTCAGAACCGGGAAAATTACCTTAAATCGCTTTGTGCAACTGGTTTCCACTGCACCTGCGAAAATGTTTGGACTGTTCCCCCGCAAAGGGGCGATCGCAGTCGGTAGCGATGCCGATATTGTATTATTTGACCCCAATAAAACCCACACTCTCAGCGCCGCCACCCATCACTCCAGGGTAGATTACAGCCTATTTGAAGGGCGAGAAGTCACCGGAAAAGTTGAGAAAGTCTTTTTGCGGGGAGAACTCATTGTAGATGGCGATCGCTATCTCGGCAAAAGCGGGAAGGGACAATACCTCAAACGATCCGCTTCGGGTGCCATTTTGTAGCATTGGGTTTCAAACCCGACAAAGAGACGCTTAGGGAAACGTCTCTTTGAGGTCATCCGTTAGCGGATATGCTTAAACTCATCGGGATTGAACGTCTCTGCACTACCCTCCCCACGATCGTGACTGACAATAGAGCGCATCCCCTCCAACGTCGCAGGAATTGTGCGGGGGTCCATAAACATCACCTTGCTGCTATCGCTGGTGCCAATTTTAGCGCCCATCTCAATGTAATGTTGGGCAAGTAAAAATTGCAGCGCTTCGCGAGCTTGCGGATCGGTTTTGAGGGTTTTGGCCACAATTTGAATCGCTTCCGAGGTTCCCTGCGCCTTGAGTACCGCCTCTTGGCGTTCAGCTTGCGCCCGCAGGATCGTTGCCTTTTGTTGAGCCTCTGCGTCCAAAATCGCCGCTTTCTGACGCGCTTCTGCATCTAGAACCTGAGCCTCTGCCTTCCCTCTAGCGCTGTTCACCGCCGAGTCGCGTTCGCCCTCAGAAGTGAGAATAGAAGCCCGCTTGCGCCGTTCTGCGGCCATTTGCAACTCCATCGAATCTTGTACCGCCTTCGAGGGAATAATATCGCGCAATTCAACCCGCGTAATCTTCACTCCCCAGGGATCGGTTGCCACATCCAAGTCTCGCAGCAGAATTTCATTCACTTCTGTCCGCGCCGTAAAGGTTTGATCGAGTTCGAGTTTACCCATTTCCGAGCGAATTTGCGTCCGCACGAGGTTTTCCATTGCTGCATGGAGATTTTGCACGCGGTAATAGGCTTTCTCAATATCCATAATCCGCCAGTACACGACCGCATCTACGCTAATGGCAACGTTATCGCGGGTGATACATTGTTGGGGCGGGATATCGAGGACTTTTTCCCGAATGGTTTCTTTGTAAACAACTCGGTCTAAAAAGGGAATCAGGAAATTCAAACCCGGTTCTAACTTTTTACCACTATACTTTCCAAGCGTTTCGACTAAAGCCTGATCGCTTTGATTAACGATTTTGACACTGCCGGCCATTGCAGAGCCACCTAAAGCGAGAAAAACTAAGAGAATAAACTGTTCCATATCGGCTCTCCTGAATCTAGACAAATAGAATCCTAAAAATCTCAGCGATGGGTTGGGTTCATCCTCGACACCGGACATTCGCTCCCAGAATCGCTATCAATGAGTTTCTCCGATCGGATACAAGGGGGGGCAGGAAAATTTAGGAACTTAACAGATTTTGGGGCATCACGACCAAGATATTGCCTTCGCGCCGCATGACATAAACTCTTTGGTTAGGAGCGATCGCAATATCCATTTCCGCACAACGGGCTGACCAAGAATTCCCCTCATACAGCACCCGACCCGTTTGACCCGGTAAAATCTCCGTTAGGGTCTGAGCTTCGGTCGATCCTTCAATTTCATAGACTTTGCGCTTCGGCAGAAAGCGACGCGTCAACAGCACCAATAGCAGCGAGACAATCATCCAAAGCACCACTTGCAGGCCGAAGTAGGGCACAATCAGGGAAACTCCAGCCACCACAAGGGCACTTAAACCCATCATAAATTCTATAAACGCCGTTGGTAAAAACAGCTCCATCAAGCACAGAACAATACCTGCAATCAACCAAAAGACTGTATGACTCATACTCTGTGATGCCAGCGAGCGAAAGAGATTGCGAATCTACTTTCAGTCTATCTCCAAGCCGAGAGCTACCCCATTTAGAACATAAGGAGTTACATCAGAGCTACACTCAGGTACAAATTTGCTGAAAATGTTCCTCTATAGTCTGAAAGGTTAAGGTTTCAAGAGAGGTATTCTGTTGATTAACCTAGTTTTAGGCTTTACTAGCAACACCATTTGAATTCATGAGCAGTTCCGAGTCACCAACCATTCGTTTTCTCTGGGTCCCTGACCCGGCTGCTGCCCAAATCCCTCTCGGAGAGCGGGTTGCAGATCGCTATGAGGTGGTTGCCCCCCAAATTTGGTGCGATCGCGCGCCCCATCTGTCACCGGATGTGCCCGAAGAGTTACCAGAACGCGTTACTCCTTATTTACGTTTATTTCCCCATCGCCTGCATTTACCAGAGGTTTACGGGGTGGTACGACAGGACAGCTTGGGGGAAACGCAGGAGTTTTTGCTGCTTGAAAATGGTCCGCTGACGGCTAGCGGAGAACTCTACCCAGCGTTAGAGGAGGCTTGGACAACGGCATCCCCCGTCCGTCAAGTGTATTGGTTGTGGCAAATTCTGGAGTTATGGACGCCTTTTCTCGACCAGAAAGTGGGTTCTAGTCTCTTGAGCGGATCGCGGATTCGAGTACAGGGATGGCGCGTGTGGCTGCGAGAACTCGAAAGCGATCGCTCTGAGGTGCATTTGCGGGATCTGGCGGCTTGCTGGCAGGGTTGGTTAGCCCTGGCAACCCCCCACCTACAAGAGCGTCTAGAACCCACGCTCAAGGCAATGCAGGAGGAATCGGCGGAACTTTTAGAGGTGGCTCCACTGCTCAATCAGGTGTTGTTAGAGTTGGCCGCCGAGCAACCGCTATCCGTGCAGGTGGCCGGGGGTTCGGATACGGGGCCGAAGCGATCGCACAATGAAGATACTTGCTATCCGATGACGGTCTTTCCGCCGGATATGACGGTTCCGGATGATGAGGCGATCCCGGAGTTGGCGATCGTTTGCGATGGGATCGGCGGCCATGAAGGGGGAGAGGTGGCCAGTCAGTTGGCGGTGCGCTCTTTAAAGTTGCTGATACAAGGGTTGTTAGTTGAGTTAGACCAGCAAACGGAGCTAGTCATGCCCCAGGTGTGGCAGGATCATCTAGAGTCGGCCGTGCGGGTGGTGAACAATCAGATTGCGGCGCAAAATGATACCCAAGGTCGGGAGTTACGACAGCGGATGGGAACGACCCTGGTGATGGCGCTGCAATTGCCGCAACGGGTGGGTTTACAAGCAGGTCGGGTGGGAAATTCTCACGAACTCTATATTGCTCATGTGGGCGATAGCCGCGCCTATTGGATGACGCCGAATTATTGCCAGTTGCTGACGGTGGATGATGATGTGTCGGTGCGAGAGGTGCGAATGGGGCGATCGCTCTATCGCGAGGCCCTGCGCCGTCCGGATGCGGGGGCGCTGACGCAGGCGCTAGGGACGCGGGATGCGGAGTTTGTCCGCCCGACGGTTCGCCGCTTTATTTTGGAAGAGGATGGGATTTTGCTGCTGTGTTCCGATGGCTTGAGCGATCGCGACCGGATTGAGTCGGCCTGGGCAGATTATACTCCCCTGGTTTGTAATGGGGCGATGTCTCTCGATCGGGCAGTCCAAGCTTGGATCGATCTGGCGAATGAAAAGAACGGTCACGATAATACCTCTGTTGTTCTGTTCCAATGCCGCATTGCCAACGAGTTTGGCTCGGAAAAATCGGATTTAACGATTTTACAAACTTCCGATCTGCTTGCGGCGACTTCCCGTCCGGGACCGATTAATGGCGAGTTGGCTAGCCAACCGCAGGAGGTGTTTCTGCAACAAGCAACGCCTTCCCCCGATCTGGTGGATGAGAATATCGTTCCGCCGGAGGTTGAGGAGATCGAAGGGCGATCGCCCCAGTCGCCTTGGAAAAATGCGATCGCCCTTTTGGGGTTGCTGCTGGTGCTGCTGATTGGCGGTGCGGTAGGATTGGTAACTTGGTGGCGCTTTGACCCCGATGGCGTTTTACAACTCCAGCAACGCCTGATGGAAACCCTGGGAATTAGAAACTCCCAAGAATCCAACCGGAAATTCTCCGAACTAAACCGCTATGAGTTCAACGACAATTGAGAACTTGCGCGGGTTCTATGCAAAGATAAAAAACTAGCGCTTTGGCAACCGATGCTGAAAGCGATATAGAACAATGGTCGGCACGGTTAGTCAGTACGCTGCCGTGGTAGGAGAGAACACCCTATGGAGATTAAAATGGGCGATCGCGTTCGCATCGCACAATCGGTTATTGTGTATCATCATCCCGAACATCGCAGTCAACCCTTCGATCTTAAAGGGTTAGAAGGTGAGGTGATTTCTGTGATTCGAGAACTTCGGGGCAAACCCATCAGTGCTAACTTACCCATCTATGTGCGGTTTAGCCCTAAGTTCAGCGCTCACTTGCGCGAATCGGAAGTAGAACTCATCTCCTAAAACTAACGCACAAACTGCCTGATTTGTCAATATCTGGCAGGTGGCGGTTCCTCCCGTGTCAGAGGCACCCAGTAACGACTAGAAACAATACTAGTCGGCTGCCAAGGGGTTCTCCAATAGGTGTCTTGAATGACCGCCTGTGCGAGTTGGTTCTGTTCGGACAGAGGGGTTTGAGGCGAATCAAACCCTTGAAAACTAACCAAGCTAATATTATTGCAAGCGACAACTTCCCGGCCCTCTTGCATCCAGGGATTGCGCCATACCAGGAGAACCCCATTTACCAATTGCTCTTTCAGGGAAGTTGGGGGTGGCGATAGCGGCGTTCGCAAGAGTAATTGCGCCTTTTCATCTGCAAGCAACGTTGCCCGCTGGCGGGGTATCCATTCAATCCGGTAGCGCCAATCCGGTAGCTGTTTTGAGTCTTGGGGAAAGACGCGCCAAGCTAGAGTTGGATCGCCTTGAACGCCTTTCACTTGACGCAAAATTGGGCCTGTAGGGGAGGCGGGGAGAGTGAATCTGCGAATGCGATCGCCATTAACCTGGATCTCCACCAAATTGGGTGGTTCATTCCATCCCACCCATTCTTCCACAGGTTCAGGTAACAGCGACTTTAACCGAGAATGGGCAACCCGCGCCCGCCATTCTACATTATCAATAGCACTAGAGGTCAACTGCACCAAAAGCCGCGATTGTTCGAGGGCTAAAGGCGGCTTCGGCGTTCCAAAATGTCGCGTAAACCAATAACTCAGGCGTACCGCACAAGAATAATGGATATCCCCCGATAGGGCAATAATGCGATCGCGCCGTTGAAATAACTCAGACAGTAACTGACTTAAAGCCGCTTGGTGAAAATTCCACGAATCTCCCACATCTGAATGAAACACCCGACCCCGTTCTAGATCGGAACGTTGCGCCCAGTCAATCGCCCGCAAACTAACTACATTCGTCGGTAGAATAACCAACGTTAACTCAATTTCCGACTCCCCTGCCTGCACTAGCCGATCCGTTTCCTCTAGGGGTTCAGCAATTTGAGTCTTAAACGCCGTCGGCGAGAGTAACATCGGCGGGTCAATTTCGCGATTTTCCCCCACCGGATAGCCGCGATAGGTGCGCGTATCGAGCAGTAACACCTCATGCTTAGGGCCTCGGAGGGTATAGTGCCATTGCAGTACCCGATGATGGCGCTGAAGTACCCACACCTGATCATCTTGCCAAAACTCCGGCTGACCCGTCTCTGGGTGTTGGAGAGGCAGCCCTAAACGCTGTGCCAAAATCTGATAAGCTGCCCGATCGGTTCCTTGGGAAGCCGACCATAATTGTACCGCGTCGAGCAATTCACCGCCCGCCTCGCCCTCGATAAACCGATCTGGCGTATTTCCCCAGGCTTGGAATAACGCATAAGCCAGCAGTCCATTAAAGATAACGCACCGACCTAAAGGCTTGCTGAGAACCGACTGACACCACCAGCGATTGAGATACCAGTCATCGGTGACATCATGATCGTCAAAAATAGTATAGGTAGGAATATTCGCCAACGCCCGACGGACTTTATGTAACTCAGCCCGGAAGGAAAGCAAATCTTGAACTTCTTGGTTCCAACGCTTGCTTTGCTTGCGATCGTTTGGGTAAACCGTTTCCCCATCTGCAAAGGTATCAGGCCAGAGAACAGGCGACCACGCAAACAAGTAGATCGTCAGGTATTCCCCCAGACTAAAGAGATGACTCTTGGCGAGATGTTCTTTATTCACCAGCATCGCCGTCAACCCTGCTTCTAATTTAGCGGTTTCGCAGCGCTGACCGGGTTTAAGATTGCTGTCCGCTTGTTGCACAGGGAGTTGTTCTTGCCAACCCAGGAGAGTATCGCCAGCCTCAGTTAAAACCGCTAGCATGGCATCAGCCACATCATCCCCGTAGATTTGATCGCCCGTAAAAAAGAGTTGTTGCGGTCTATTATTGGGGTATTGGGCTTGGCGGGCAATCAGATCGTCAATGATAGCCGCCGCATCGCGATCGCCCCCGTGCATTTTGCGGCACGATCCATGCAGAATCCGCAAATCATCTAAGTTAGCAGCCGGTAAAGCAAAGGTTGGCAAATTGTGAGAAAAATAGCTAATCGGCACATCGAAACGATCCGCACTTCCCGATAAAGCAGTTGCTAAATCTTCTGTTTCCCCATCAAAAAATAAGTTATAGGCATAAAGTTGACCGGGGAGGAGAGCGCTATGATGCAACGGAGTAGCGGTAACGGCTACCAGGTGCAAAAACTCCCCAACTTTAACGGTAGGTTGGGTTCCCGATAGCAAAGGCCGGTCAATTTGCGAACCTTCCTCTACCGTGGCATAAACCTTGAGGGTAACAGTACGCGGCTGTTTTAAGGCAACCCAAACCGTCACCGCCTGACTCTCGGTACGGCGCAAGATCGGGCCTGCCAGAATGAGGGGAAGATGAGACAGACGTTGGCTTAAGGGTTGCATCTCTTTCTTTAGTGCTGAGTGGAAAGTGCTGAGTGCTTCTCTAAGTGCTGAGTGGAAAGTGCTGAGTGCTTCTCTAAGTGCTGAGTGTAAAGTGCTGAGTGCTGAGTGGGAAGAGAGTGAAGAAAGTGCTGAGTCTCAACAGGGTGTTGAGTCTGAAGTTTATCCCCATCCCCCCACCCTCTTCTTCCCCAACCCCCAACTCCTAACTCCCAACTCCCTTCTTCCTCCCCCCATCTCCCCATCCCCCCACCCTCTTCTTCCCCAACCCCCTTCTTCCTCCCC
>NZ_MJGC01000080.1 GCF_001746915.1 Desertifilum tharense IPPAS B-1220 | reverse complement strand
TGGGAGTTAGGAGTTGGGGGTTGGGGGAAGAAGGGAGTTGGGAGTTAGGAGTTGGGGGTTGGGGGAAGAAGGGAGTTAGGAGTTGGGAGTTGGGGGTTGGGGGAAGAAGGGAATTGGGAGTTGGGAGTTGAGGGTTGGGGTAAGAAGGGGGATTGGGAATGAGGGTTAACCAGCTATTGTTCTAGATACCTCCTCAGCACTATTGAACCCATTCAGCACGCGGATACGCACCAAGAACCGTACAACAACACTCTTTTCCCCCCATCTCCCCATCCCCCCACCCTCTTCCCCACTCAGCACTCAGCACTTTCTACTCAGCACTCTTTTCCCCACTCGGAACTCGGAACTCGGAACTCGGAACTCAACTCAGCATCTCCCGCGATTGCCAAAAACTGATAGGCTGTAGCTAATAGGCCAATAGCTAATACCGGATATGAAGCGGCGGGATTTTTTGCAACGGGTTGGCTGGATGACAACAGCAATGGGCGCTCTTCAAGCTGGGTTGACCTGTCTGGGCGATCGCTATGCTCAAGCTTTAGCCCAACCGACTTCGCGGAAATTAGCCTTGCTGGTGGGCATTAACCAGTATGCCGATACAGCCCTGAATGGTTGTGTCACTGATGTGGAATTGCAGCGAGAATTACTGATTCATCGCTTTGGATTTAATCCGTCTGATATTCTGGTGCTGACCGATCGAGACGCGACGCGCCAAAAGATTGTTGAGGCGTTTGTGCATCATCTCAGCGCCCAAGCGGGTTCGGGAGATACCATCGTTTTTCACTTTAGCGGCTTTGGGCGGCGCGTGAAGATGGGTGAAACGGCAAATGTCGTGCAGAATACGCTCGTTCCCATAGATAATGCTCAGGGAACGGTCAACGATCTCTTAGAGCAGACTTTACAACTGCTGTGGCGATCGCTCTCAACCGATCGCGTAACGGCGGTACTCGATACCAGTTATGTGGATACGGGTAATGGCGTAATTGGGAATTTAAAAATTCGGTCGCTCAAGAGTCCTTCTCTAGTTTTAGACCGCGAAGTAGAATCGGATTTTGCGGCACAATTGCTTTCAGAAGTTCGGACAGTTTCTTCTAAACGTCAAGCTCAAGAGCGTTCTGGGCCATTACCTGGCGTGGTTTTAGCCGCCGCCAGTTCGGCAGCATTGACCTCTTCTAGCAGTCCCCTATCCTGGGGAGAAAAGGCCCTAGAAGCCCAGTGGAATGGCTTTAGCGCGGGCTTATTTACCTATGCTTTAACCCAGTACCTGTGGACGGCAACCCCTGCGACAACGCTGCATATCAGCCTCAGTCGGGCGACGGGCGTTGTCGAACAACTGGCAGGACCTCATCAGCTCCCCAGTTTAGCCGGCCAAGATGCGAGCGTGCGATCGCTCCCCGTCTATTATCTGGCACCGAATGCCCCCTGGGGCGCGGAAGGGGCGATCGCGGCGGTTGAAGAAGATGGTAAAACGGCTCAACTGTGGCTCGGCGGGCTGCCTGCGAGTACCATTGAAGCCTATGGGGTCAATTCCATTCTGACCGTTGCTCAAACGGTGGAAGATGCTCAACCTGTTGAACTGCAAATTCGTTCCCGCGAAGGCTTAACCGTCAAAGCTAAATTGCGAAATTCTGAAACGACAGAACCCTTTGCTTTACAGCCAGGGCAACTGGTACAAGAATCAGTTCGTATGGTTCCGCGCCACCAGTCTTTAACGGTGGCCATTAGTACCGAATTAGAACGGATTGAACGGGTTGATGCCACCAGCGCCTTTGCCAGCATTCCCCATGTTTCTACAACCGTTACGGGTGAATCTGTCCAACCGGCGGACTGTTTATTTAGCAAAGTTAAAGAAGCCGATCTCGTTAAAATTGCAGCGACTTCAGCCAAATCAGAAGGCAGCTATGGGCTATTTTCTCCCAGTCAAGTCTTAATTGCCAATACCATTGGTGAAAAAGAGGAAGCTGTGAAAACCGCAGTGCGACGAATTGTTCCCCAACTCGAAGCGCTGAGGGCTGCTAAATTATTGCGCCAAACGGATAATCTGGGATCGTCTCGCTTGCGGGTTAAAGCCGTTTTAGAAATGGCAGCCCCTAGAGAACAGATTTTAATCCAGCGCCAACCGATTCGCACCCAAAACCCCGATCGGCCGCTGCGGGAAAGTTTAGACAATGAAATGCTATCGCTGTCGATTGGCAGTCGCATTCGCTATCGTTTAGACAATCAAGAAGCGTTCCCGATATACTTCTTACTGTTTGGGTTAGATGATACGGGCAGCATCATTAGTATCTCTCGACCTTCTAGCGTCGCTATCTCGCCCCTTCAGTCGGTGCAAAAGTCAGCCAGTTCCCTCGATACCAACGAGGAGGGGAAATCTGCCATCTTTAAACAAGAGGTGATTCCTAGTGGAGGGTCTTTAACGATTCCCCAAGCGCTGAACTCAGTGGAATGGGCGATCGCAGGTCCAACGGGTTTAGCGGAAACGCTGTTAATTTTCAGTATCGCACCCTTTGGAAATACGCTCGATACGCTGAAAATTGCCAAGTCTTCCACAACAGGCGAAGATAAATCAGCCGGAACCTTGCTCAATCCTCTAGAAGTGGCGCAGTGCGTGCTACAAGATTTACAGGATGCCAGCGAAAAGCGTTCGCCAACGCTCGCCACCTCAGCCGATGCCTATGCGTTGGATACCCAGGCTTGGGCAACGTTACGCTTTATCTACCGCGTGGTTTAAACCCATCCACTTCCTCAAAGTTTCGGCTACTCTTTAACCATAGGCTATCTCAGCAAAAGGTTCCTAGATGAAGATTAGTAATCGGGTTGCACTGGTGCTTTCTACCCTGCTTGTTTCAGGCACCAGCGTAACAGCATTGCCCCTAGTCAGCGCGAGTTCTCCACCGGAGTCTCTAGAGAATTGGATTGCTCAAGCGCCAATTCTAGCTGAAAATGAATTAAGCGAACCGTTGGCCAATCAGATTGAAGATCGGGTTAATCGGATTTTGTTACGCCATGCGCTCTCGTTAAATGCGTTGTTGGTGGCGTTTATTGGCTTATTTTTAGCGGTGGCGGGGACTTCTTTGTGGTTCCAATTTTACAAGCTGCGCCAGCAGACCGATCGCCATCAGCAGGAATTGGAAAGTTTTCAAGCCGATGCTATTGCTCATATTCAAGAGGCGATCGCCCAAGCGGAAGGGGTTCTCTCCACCATTGACGAACGAGTGGTTTATAGCGAACAGGTGATTCAGCAAGCGCGGATGGATTCGCTGATCGAGATGAAACAGGTTGCCGATCAGACGCAGGCTGCTAGAGATCAAATCTATCAAAAGCTGGCTGAGTTTTTACCGCGCTTAACTCAGTTTGCCAATACTCAGGCGGCTGCACCCCAAAGCGCACCGGCTACACCCGAACCTGCACCGGCGCAGACGACTTCGCACCAAGCATTTACGCTGACGGCGATCGATTATCTCAAGCAAGGTGATGTGCTATTTTTAGAGACTCGCTACCCAGAGGCGGTTAATTTCTACGATAAGGCCATCCAAACTCAACCGAATTTCCCGGAAGCCTGGAATAATCGGGGAGGAGCGCTGACAAAGCTTCAGAAATATGGAGAGGCGATCGCATCTTACGATCGGGCCATTCAACTCAAGCCTGACTTTCCCCAAGCTTGGAATAATCGCGGCGGAACGTTTGTGAAGCTACAGCAACTCGATGCGGCGATTCAATCCTATCAAAAAGCAGTGGAACTCAAAGAAGATGACCCGCTGATTTGGTTAAATTTAGGGAATGCTCTGCTGAAATGCCAGCGCCTAGAAGAGGCGGTTGCTGCCTACGATCGCGCTATTCACTACCGCACGGATGATTCCTTAATTTGGTACAATCGCGGCAATGCGTTGGCGAAGTTGAAGCGTCATGAAGCGGCGCTGAACTCCTACGATCAGGCGCTGCAAATTAAGCCAGAAGACGGTGAGGTTTGGTACGCTCGCGGTTTTGTCTTCTATGAAATGCAGCAGTACGAAGAGGCGTTAGCCTGTTATGAAAAATCGCTGCAATTTTTCCCGGAAAAGCCGGATGCCTGGAATAATCGAGGAAATACATTAGAGCGGTTGCAGCGCTATGGGGAAGCCGTCGCGTCTTACGAGCAAGCCATCCAGTTGCAGCCCAATAAGTACGAATCCTGGGATAATCGGGGTTATACCCTAGCCAAACTGGGACGATACTCAGAGGCGATCGCATCTTTCGATCGGGCGCTCAAAATTAAGCCCGATCACGCCAACGCCTACTACAACAAAGCGTTTTGTTACGCTAACCAAGGAGAGGTTAAAGCGTCTTTAACGAATCTCCATCGCGCCATTAAACTCAATTCCGCTTATCGAGAAATCGCAAAAACGGACCCCGATCTCGATCGCATTCGCAACCATCAGGTGTTCCATCGCCTCGTCGGTGGCGAGTTTTCGGTGACGAGTTAAGTGTAACTAAATCTTAAATTGTGCGTCTCTTTTAGAGAAAATTGAATAAAAACGGCTATGAATAATACAGAAATACTTGCTTGTTTTTGTATTCGATAGAGGGTCCTTGAGGAGTTAAATCATGAATCCAATTATTAGCCTGTTAATTGCCTGGGTTGTCACAACCGTTAGCTTAATCATTATTTCTAAGCTGCCTTTAGGAATAGAAATTGATACCTTCAAGAAGGCATTAGTTTCTGCTGCTGTGTTTGGTATTCTCAATGGAGTTTTGCAACTTCTCTTTGCTCTTCCTAATCTGCTCACGTTTGGTCTGTTTTTTGGATTATTCTCCTTCATTATCAATATCATCGCCTTTGGACTAGCGGCTAAACTTGTCGTCGGTTTTCGGCTAAACTGGGGAATTTGGAGCGCTGTTATTGGAGCTATTGCGCTGAGTGTCATCAACAGTTTGATTTTTCAACTGATTGCAAGGCTATAAAATTGTTCGGCGTTTTTCAGTAATAATCTTCAGAGGGAGGGGTACAGTCTCATCCCTTCAGCCAAACGTAGAATAGAGACAACCTTAAAAGGATGTTTGAAAAGTCTGAATATCAGCAACAGCACCTGTAAGATCCCCCTAGTTTCCCTTAAAAATGGGAGAAAATCTAGTTAAAAATTTCCCTATTTTTGCAGGAGGATTTAGGGGGATCTCTGAACGCCCAGGAAAGCATCCTCTAAGATGCCGTCAAGCAGGAACTTCTACCTTTTGGGTTCCAGCTAAACCAAAAGCGGCATGGATTGCTTGTAAAGCTTTGACGCCTTCTTCTTGAGCCACCACGCAACTAATTTTAATCTCCGAAGTGGCGATCATTTGAATGTTAATTTGGCGTTCGGCGAGGGCTGAAAACATTTGGGCGGCGACTCCTGGATGACCAACCATTCCCGTCCCCACAGCGCTGACTTTGGCGATCGCAATATCCACCGCAATTTCGCCCCAACCCCACTCTGAAGCCAGCGTTTCCAACGCTTGACGGGCATCTTCCGCATCGGCTTGGGCCACGGTAAAAGCAATATCGCGAGTTGCCAACCCATTCACCACCCGACAGCGTTGAGATTGGATAATCATATCCACGCTAATATTATGCTTTGCCAGCAGTTGGAAGAGTTGCGCCGCCATTCCCGGTCGATCGGGGACTTGGCGGATCGCTAACCGGGCTTGATTTAAGTCTAAAGCCACGCCGCGCACGGGATGGGCATCTTCGGCGGCGGGCGTCAGATGGTTAGTGAGTGGAGAACTATTCACCTGGAACTGTTCGCAGAGGGTTTGAACGGCGCGATCGCACATCGCCGCATCCACCACGCAACTCACCTTCACCTCCGAAGTCGAAATCATCTGAATATTAATCCCCGCATCGGATAGGGCGGTAAACATCTGCGCCGCTACCCCAGGCCGGCCGATCATCCCTGCGCCAGCGATACTAATTTTGGCGATCGCGCTATCCACCATCACCTCAGAATCCGTAAACTGAGGATGAGCGCCCAAAGCCGGTAGAATGGCCGCCGCCACCGCCTCCGCCCGACTCACAGAAGCCGCCGTCACCGTAAACCCAATATCATTAGTATTGCCTTCGTGAATCGACTGGATAATCAAATCCACATCCAAATCTTGGCGTCCAATTTCCCCAAACAGCTTCGCCGCCACCCCAGGGCGATCCGGTACCCGCAGCAGCGACACCTTCGCCTGATCCGTGTCAAATTCCACCGCATCCACGGGATGAACTAACTCTAAACCTTCCAAGGGGCGAGGGAATGGCGTCGGAGAAATCACCCGCGTTCCTGGATCGTCCGTCCAACTGGATTTTACAATTAACGGAATGCCGTAGTTCCGGGCAATTTCCACCGCGCGGGGATGGAGAACCTTTGCCCCTAAGCTGGCCAACTCCAACATCTCATCGCTGGTAATTTCCGCCATCAGTTGCGCCTCTGGCACCAAGCGCGGATCGGCAGTCAGAATCCCTGGAACATCGGTATAAATCTCGCAGCAACTCGCCTTCAGTGCGGCAGCAAGGGCAACGGCAGAGGTGTCCGATCCCCCCCGTCCCAAGGTCGTAATCTCCATGTCCTCGGTGCTAGCAATGCCCTGAAAACCAGCAACAACGACGACTTTCCCCTCTTCAAGGTGGCGTTCTAGCCGTTCTGTGGCAATTCGCAAAATCCGGGCGCGGCTATGTTCGGCTTCGGTGACAATGCCCACTTGCGCCCCAGTTAAGGAAATTGCAGGCTGTCCGAGTTCCTGCAACGCCATGCTTAACAGCGCGATCGAGACTTGTTCGCCAGTCGAGAGCAACATATCCATTTCTCGACGGCTAGGGTTAGCGGAAATTTGTTTGGCCAATGCCACTAAACCATCGGTGGTTTTTCCCATCGCCGAAACCACCACCACGACTGAATTACCCGCTTGAACTGTGCTAAAAACCCGTTGAGCAACCGCTTGGATGCGTTCTGCCGAACCGACTGAAGTACCGCCAAATTTTTGGACTACTAGCGCCATATCTTGTACCGCCCTGCCTCTGGAAGGTTGTTTGAGTCTTGAACCCAAAGGCAAATAATCAATGAACTTAATTAACTTATCAGACCATTAAAGCCTCAAACCGCCTAAGTTTAGAATCTTTCTTTCCTAAGTCAGAAAAATTTAACTTAGAGCAGCTAGCCTGCCACAAGCTGGAATCCTGCATTATAATAGAAGTATCGCAAGGGGCTGTAATGGCTTCGACGTGCTAGTGAAAGCTGCACTGTGATGCAGGTCGAGAGTGAGTCTCCTCTCGTAAATCCAAGGCTCAAAAAAAAGTAACTGCGAACAACATCGTTCCTTTCGCTCGTAAGGCTGCTCCTGTAGCTGCTTAATAACCTCTAATCGGTTCGAGCGTCTGTAGTCTGACTCCGTTAAGGATTACGGACCAACCCCAACGGATGCGCTAGTTAGATGCCTCTGGTCATCTGCCTAGCTAAGACCTTACCAGAGCATCCCATCGTCCGGGATAATGGACGATCCCCGCTCTGAGGGTTAAAAGAGCTAAACCTGTGAACGAATGGGAAGTCAATAACTGGTGCGGACGGCAGTTCGATTCTGCCCAGCTCCATTTAATCGAAAGAGTTGCCTAAAGGGTGACTCTTTTGTATTTTGAGGGGGACTCGCCAAGATAAAATTGGGTAAATGCAAGCGCCCTCGACTATGGCTATTTCTAAAACAGAAGCGAAACACCTGCTAGAACGACTAATTTTTGATAGCGATCGCCCTCAAGACTGGGTTCAGGATGTTTGGGGACTTAGCCCAACCGTAGGAGAGAGTGCAGCCAAGTTATTAGAAGTATTTGAAGCGCTGATCGAGTGCTGTTCGGAAGAACAGTTAGAGAATTTGGTGCAAGCCTATTATCAAGAACGATTCTAGAACGCCGAGCGAGATTCATGATGGAACTTAAAAATGTGTTGGGAGAGAAGCTAGAGAGTTGCTGTACCTCTCCCATGACAGGCTATCACCGAGATGGTTACTGTCGCACCGGAACGCATGATTTTGGAATGCACATCATTTGCGCCCAAGTCACTTCAGAGTTTTTAGACTATACCCGATCTCAGGGTAACGATCTGTCTACACCCATCCCTGGATTTAATTTTCCAGGCCTCAAACCGGGCGATCGCTGGTGTTTATGTGCTTCGCGCTGGAAAGAAGCCTTGGATGCTGGAGTCGCCCCCCCCGTCATTCTTGCGGCTACCCATATGGCAGCTTTAGAATATGTTTCTTTGAGTGAGTTGAAGCAACATGCCTTAGAAGCCTAGGCGCGATCGCCCTTTTCCCTTAGCGCTTCTGTTTGAGTAACCGGGAGACTTCAGCGTGCATCAACGCCACATCCGGTTCGCGTTGAATGGCTTGATAATACCGCTGTTCGGGTATTGTCCCTGCTTCAGCAGGACGAAGTAAAGTCTGGGCTTCGTTTAATAGTTCGTTAACTCTGGCTAAAGTAACCGGTTCTTTAGCACTTAACGCCTCATCAATCTCCACAATAAACTGAGAGATAGGACGCAGCCAGCTAAACCACTCATCCTCTAGAACCAGTTTAAAGAACTCCCCATGCGAGCGAATGCTACCGTAATTTTGTTCGTAGACTGTTTTTTCTGAATGAAGCAATATCTTGTGAAGCCGAAGCAATAAGCCTCGTAACTCCCGCAGGCGTTGAAAAGGAACATCAAGAGAGGAAACCATCGAAGACATTCAACAAAACCGCAACAACCACTCTCTTTATCTTGTCACATTCGCCTGGGTGGGGTGGGCGAGAGGGCAGTTTTTCAGTCATTAACCCGGTTCCCTCGAAAGAAACCGGGTAGACGCACCTTAAGCTTTGAACTTCTCAACGATCCGTTGCATCGCTTCGACGACATTCTCGCGGCTGTTAAACGCAGAAATGCGGAAATAACCTTCTCCCGCCGCGCCAAAACCCGATCCGGGAGTTCCCACGACGTTACAGGTTTGCAGTAGTTTATCGAAAAAGTCCCAACTGCTTAAACCATTCGGCGTTTTCACCCAAACGTAGGGTGCATTGACCCCACCATAAACGGAAATTCCGGCGGCGGTGAGTTGTTCGCGGATAATTTTGGCATTTTCCAAGTAAAAACTCACCAAGGCTTGGGTTTGGGCTTGTCCTTCCTCGGAGTAAACGGCTTCCGCGCCCCGTTGGACAATATAAGACACGCCGTTAAATTTAGTAGACTGGCGGCGGTTCCAAAGTTTCCAAATTTCCACATCCGATCCATCAGACGCCTTAGCGGTTAGGGTTTTGGGAACCACGGTTAAGGCGCAACGGGTTCCGGTAAAGCCAGCATTTTTGGAGAAAGAACGAAATTCAATGGCACAGTCTCGCGCCCCTTCGACTTCATAGATAGAATGGGGCAAACTTGGATCGGTGATGAAGGCTTCGTAAGCAGCATCAAAAAAGATAATGGAGTGGTTGGCTTTGGCGTAGTCTACCCAAGCTTTCAGATATTCTTTGGTTGCGGTTGCGCCTGTGGGGTTGTTGGGGAAGCACAGGTAGATCAGATCCACTTTTTGGGAAGGGATCTCTGCGGTAAAGTTATTGTCTGCGGTAATGGGGAGGTAAACTAAGCCTTCAAACTCGCCGCGATCGTTAGCAGGGCCGGTATGACCTGCCATGACGTTGGTATCGACGTAAACGGGGTATACGGGGTCTGTGACGGCGATGGTGTTATTTTTGCCAAAGATGTCGAGAATATTTCCTGTGTCGCACTTGGAACCGTCGGAGATAAAGATTTCTGAGGCGTCAATGTCGCAGCCTCGCGCCTGAAAGTCATGTTTGGCAATTTTTTCACGCAACCATGCATAACCCTGTTCGGGGCCGTAGCCTTTGAAGCTAGCGCGATCGCCCATTTCTTCAACTGCTTTAATCATGGCGCTACGGCAAGCTTCTGGCAAGGGTTCAGTTACGTCACCAATACCCAAGCGAATAATTTTGGCATCAGGGTTCGCTTCCGCAAAGGCGTTAACGCGCCGTGCAATTTCCGGAAACAGATAACCCGCTTTCAGTTTCAGATAGTTGTCGTTGATGGTTGCCATTGTCAATCAATAAATGTACACAACACCGCACAGGTTATTCTCCCATTGGAGTATCCGTTATAAAAGACTTACCCAAAACTACCTACAACCTCGTTACAGCTTCTAGCCCCTACAGGTTAACTGAGTTGCGCGATCGCTCACCTTCTCGCTTCATCCAACCCTAGGTCGTGCCTGAATAACAAAAGTCCCAGCAGGGGCTAAAAGCCAGACCCACTAGGACTTTGGGATTATGGGTAACCAGGGACTCGAACCCTGAACCAAGAGATTAAGAGTCTCCTGCTCTACCATTGAGCTAGTCACCCATAGGGACTTGTTATTATAGCGTATTTTGGGGTAGAGTTCAAGCTTTGCGATCGCCTTTTCCCCTCAATACGACCAAGAACGCAGCGCCCTTAACCGAGGAGTTTTCTTCAACTGATGCGCCTGCATCCGGGTTAAAACATCATCCAAAATTGTGACCGCTTCAGCAACAAACGGCCCTTTATTCAACATGACGCATTCTGCGCGTTCTGCCATTGCCGCATCGGTCATTTCGCCGCGAGAGGGAATTCCGCGTTTCACCAAGCTTTCTAGAACTTGGGTTGCCCAAATCACCGGAACATGGGCCGCTTCGCAGATCCAAAGGATTTCTTCTTGAATTTCGGCTAACCGTTGATAGCCAATTTCCACCGCGAGATCGCCTCTAGCAATCATGACGCCAAAAGATTGCAGTCCGGCTGCTTGGACGATTAATTCGGGTAGGTTGCGAACAGCTTCGGGTGTCTCAATTTTAGCCACAATAGCTGGCAAGGGAGCATCAGGAGGCAGGCATTGGGCTAAGGCTTGTTGTAGTAAAGCAATATCATCCGCCGTTTGCACAAAGGAATAGCTAACAATATCGGCTTGGCTGGCGACAATCTCTAAATCTTGGTAGTCTTTGCAGGTGAGCGGACTTAAATGCAAGACAGTATCGGGAAAGTTTAGACCCTTATCTGCATGGAGTTTTGCACCTTTGGGGGGAACTTGGGTGACAGCTAGCAGAATTCCGCGTTGGTTGTTGGGTAGGGGAACTTGCGTGGCGATCGCACTCGTGCCAATTTTCCCATCATCAATCCATACTGAGGCCCCGACTTGCAGTTGATCGAGAATTTCTGGGATGCTGCAAGTGGTTTGAAACCCGTCAAAACTGGAAGGATCTAAGGGGATAGCATTCGGCGATCGCACTAAGATCCGATCGCCCAACTGCAAGCGGTGTCTATCGTCGGGGGTAATAATCGATCCGGTGCGCGGTTTGGGACCCGCCAAGTCCATCAATACTTTACAGCTTTGTCCCGTTTCTGCCTCAGCTTGACGGACGTGCTGAATCATGGCTTGCCATTGGGTGGCGGTATCGTGGGCGCAGTTGATCCGCACAGCATCCGCCCCGCGTTTGACGATTTCTCGGACAAATTCATATTGGCTGGCGGCTTCTGTGGGTAGCGTGACCAAAATGCGGACGCGCCGCTGGCTGAGGGGTTGACCAAATAGGGCTTGTGTATGCTGTCCTAAAAGGCGATCGCCCTCAAAGAAAGTATTGGGATCGATGGGAGAACGACCGGGGGTTGGAGAATGCTGGGGATGACAGACCCTGCTGAGAGTGGCGATCGCTGCATCTAAATTGGGAATCACTCGCGATTCGATGCGACCGAGAGAGGAGAGTCCCCACGGCATTAAGGCCGTCTGTAAGCCGCGCAAATCTCGACGCCGCAAGGCTAGATAGTGGGCTAAATTTAAGGCACTGGGTAAAAATTCGGGGCGAATAATGCGATCGCGCCATTGTTCAAAGGTTGCTTGACCCTCTGTGGCGACCATTTGGCGAAGCGTGCGTAAGGTCTTTAACAAAACATGAGGATTATCTAGATCGAGGGATTCCAGGTTAAGCGGATCGGATAATGGGGTGAGCATAACAACTTGACGAAGCGTGCGTAAGGTCTTTAATAAAACATGGGGATTATCTAGATCGAGGGATTCAATCTTGAGCGGCTTGGGTAATTGAGCTAGCATGTGGCGTATCGATCCGGTTAATGCATTAACTGAAAGCTTCCAGTTTTGCTCGCAAGCTAAAAGGAGAAGTCCGGTTTTCTTCTTACCCATTACTCTAGAAGAAAACCTCAAAATCTTTTCTTATTTAAATCTGAAAGATTAATGTGTTCTAGAACACATTAATTTCAAGTCTTTACAAGTATAGGATAGCGAAAAGTAGGCGATCTCAGCTCAAAACCACCCGCTTTTCTACAAGAAACTTATAAAAGCCTTAAACCTGCTCAACACCGCCTCTTCAAGGCTTGCAGACCTTAACGAACGGCAAAGAAGCGACGAATCCCTCAAGAAACCTGATGGTTTAATTGTGACTGATTGGTTAAAACTATTCTCAGTTGAGAAAATAACAAAGGGCTACGTACCCGGCTCTAAAAAATCATAAAGAATTTCATCGGGTTCGTCTTCAATCTCCTCAAATGGAATAGAAGCAGAAGACTCAACGCGAGCGGTTTTTGCTTCAGGTTGTGCGATAGAACGCTCTTAGAATTTCCCTAAGCTGTTGTAACCTTTCGTAGGCGGTATTTAACTCAGCAAAGCGATCGCGCCAAGTCTGCATTTCCCGTTCTAAGTCGTTTAAGCGCCGTTCGGTTCTGTTGGGTTCCTCACCGAGATATTGGGCGATCGCAAGATTGCAGGATCGCTTCAGCAGGCTGGCGGCGTTCAGCAGTCAAACGCTCAATCTTAGCGTGCCACATCTGGGGAATCTGAAAACGCACCTCAAAATCTTGACTCACAACTGACACTCTCTCAATCGAGTACAACCTTTACCATTGTCCCATTCTTAACCAATTGCTTGACCGCCAACGGTCACAAGGGCATAAGATGGGCTGTATTCTATGGAAGCGTGCGGAAACGAGATGTTAGGGTTACTTGAGACTCAGCGACCGATCGCCCTTGACTTGTTCGCGGGTGCGGGTGGGATGTCCTTGGGGTTTGAACAAGCAGGTTTTGACATCCTCGCCGCCGTAGAAATCGACCCCGTACATGCTTGTACCCATCACTATAATTTTCCTTACACTGCTGTTTTGTGTCGTAGTGTAGAAGACTTAAGCGCAGAAGAGATCCGCGCCAACTCCGGGATCGGCGATCGCGATCTCGATGTCATCCTCAGCGGTTCCCCTTGTCAAGGTTTCTCACTCATGGGGAAACGCGCCCTCGACGATCCGCGCAATTCCCTGTTATGGCACTTCCATCGCCTCGTAGGCGAATTGCGCCCCAAATACTTCGTAATGGAAAATGTCCGGGGTTTAACCATCGGCGAACACAAACAGCTTCTAGAAAAGCTAATTGCGGCATTTCACGCCCTTGGCTACCAAGTCAATCAAAACTATCAAATTCTCAACGCCGCCCATTACGGCGTTCCTCAGTCCCGCGAACGGCTATTTTTACTTGGATGTCGCCAAGGTTTCCCTTTACCCCAGTATCCCGTTCCCCTGACCCAAATCGCCAGACCTCAGCCCCTCAAACATCCCAAGAAAAAATTCGCCCATCTTCCCCCCAGTCCTACCGTTTGGGAAGCGTTGCAAGACTTACCAGAGGTTGAACACTATCCCGAACTTTTAGAAACCGATGCTTGTGTGGCAGAGTATCAAACCCCTAGCGACTATGGCAGGATTTTACGCTCAATCCAACCCTTAGAGGATGATTATTCCTATCGCCGATCTTACAACCCAAATTTACTCACCTCCAGCGCCCGCACGCAACATGGAGAAGTTGCCAGACAGCGCTTTGCAGACACGCCACCGGGGACTAGGGAAAAAGTGAGTCGCTTTCACAAATTGCACCCCCAAGGCGTTTGCATTACCCTCAGAGCAGGAACCGATCGCGATCGCGGATCGTTTACCTCGCCTCGCCCCATCCATCCCCAAACGCCCCGCTGCATTACCGTCCGAGAAGCCGCCCGCCTCCACTCCTACCCCGACTGGTTTCGCTTCCACGTCACCAAATGGCATGGGTTTCGGCAAGTGGGCAATTCTGTTCCCCCCCTATTAGCCAAAGCTGTAGCCATAGAAATTCGTCGCGCTTTGGGAGTGGAAGTCGCCCAACCCCCACAAATCTTGAACTTGGGCGAAGAAACGCTCTTGCAGGGGACTTTGGTGCAAGCCATGCAGCATTTTCCGCCTTTAGATCAGCACGCCGTAAATGAAGTTGCTGACGGTGGCTAAGGCTAGCGCCCCTAAAGCCGCGCTTAAAAGACCTCTTTTTAGGGTAAAGCCTTGAATCACTCTGGCAGCTAGGGCAAAAATTGCCACATTCATAACGAAGGCAAAAATCCCAGAAAGTAAACCCAAAGTTAGGACATTGGGGATAAAAAAGAACGCTCTGAAAATCGGTAAAACCAAAACATTAAGAATTCCCAGAGTTCCGGCGGCGATCGCAGCTTTTGGCGTACTCTCTAACTCAATGCCCAAAGGCAGTTGCGAGATAATCAACAAGCTACTCGAAGTCACCAACCAGGCAATTAAAATATCAATGGGTTGCATAAGTGATTCCCTTACGAAGCAATATTCTATATATCGCTTAGTGTAGAAGGCTTGCCCAATGTTGCCATCTATAGATTGGGGGAAATCCATTGAGATGACTCTCCCCCTCAAAAGCAGGCTTTGAAGGGGAGGCTGGAGTTGAAGCTAATTCTCCGGTGCAGGTGCTTCGGGTGCAGCAGGTACGGTTGGAGTCGGTACAACCGGGAACGGTGAAGGAAGCAAAACTCCAGGTGCGGCCGGATCGAGAGTAGAGTTATTGGGTTGTCCCGGTAGTGCGGGATTCACGGGATTATTGGGAAGCGGGGTTAAACCCGGAATATTAGGGAACGGTGGAACCGTTGCACCGGGGTTAGGTGAAGTGGGTTCGCCCGTACTGGGTAAAGTCGCTAAGGCAACGCGATCGCCCCCAACCGATCTCAGCAAATCTAAAATTTGCACCACATCTTCATAAATCGCCGTTCTGGATGCATATAAAACAATTAACCCAGAGGGGTGCTGTGCCCGATAAGCCAACACGCGGCGGCGCAACTCTTCTCGCGAGAAAATTAGCTCTTTTTCCACATAGGTTTGTCCTACTGCATCAATGCTGACGATCATCATATCCCGCATTTGAGCAGTACCCGTGTTGGCTTGAGGCAAATCAACGCTAATCGCCTGCTGTCGAGTCAGTCCAACGGCAGCCAAAATAAAAAAGATCAAAATGCAGAAGATGATGTCAATCAGCGGCACAATCTCAATCCGCACATCCTCTGTAGGAGAATCCAAATTAATCTTCATCCGAGTCCCTCAATTCAAGTTGAACGATCGACCTCAGCGGATCGAAAAAGTCAATTTAATACTCAGGTGCATCCGAACCATCTACTTTAGTTTCGATGGCGGGAACTGGCGGTTCTAGGGTTTTCCGGCGAGAGTTGACTGAACCCTGAACTCCCGGCCAATATTGACGATAGAGCAACTCTAACTCGCTGCCAGCCCGCCGAAAGAGTTTGGCTTGCGAAAAGACAAATCCTTGAAAGAGCCGGTAAAAAGCGACTGTGACGATCGCAATTAATAAGCCAGCGGCGGTACTAATCAGCGCTTCGCCAATCCCCAAGGTGACGCCCTCGGTGGAGGCGGTGCCTAAGTCGCCAATGCGGATCGAACGCAGGGAGTTAATTAACCCTAGAACGGTTCCCAATAAGCCCAGTAGGGGAGCAAGGGCAATCACGGCTTCTAAGGCTTTATCGCCGCGTCGCATGGAGGCGAGTTCGTCATCAGCGGAGGCTTCTAACGCGAGGCGAAACACTTCTGGATCGGGACTCGGTAAGCGCAAGGGGGCGTAGAGAAAGCGCCCAACGGGTTGATTGCTAGCCCGTCGAGCAATTTCTGTTGCGGTATTCCATTCTTCGCGAGCAGCTTCTAAAATTTGCTCAATAATCTCTTTTTCCTTCGTCAGGATTGTTGCCCAAAACCACAGCCGTTCAATAATCGTACTTAAGGCGAGAATGGATAGGAACAGCAAGGGTCCCATCGTCAATCCGCCTTTTTCAAACAGTTCTGCAACACTCATCATGATCTTTCCTGCCGATCTTCTTTACCCAACACTTTTTTAGTTGTCCTCAACAATTGTAGAGACAAGGTAGAACTCTCTGGGTAAATTAGGGGAGGAGATCCGCACCCGTGGCTATGGGCGAAGTTTGTCAAGATTGAAAATAAGTGGAGGCTTCAAACATGAACAACTCGATTCAATCGGTTTATAACTGGTATCGCAACACCATCCGCAATTCTAAGTATCGCTGGTGGGTGATTTTGGGGACGCTGGCTTATATTCTTAGCCCTTTTGATATTTCACCCGATTTTTTGCCGATTGTCGGTCAAATTGATGATGTGGTGCTGCTAACTCTCTTGATTACTGAGGTTTCTCAGATGCTGATTGAGTATACGCAGAACCGTCAAGCCGAAAAGGATGCGAAGAAAGTTAGCACTGCCGGTGCAACAAATGCTACGGTCGATGTTGATTCCGTATCCGTTAAGTAGTTTTAAGTTAATTGATACTCTTTTATCCTCTCTGAGTTGCAGGGCGCTTAGAGAGGATTTGAGTTTAGAGCTATCCCATTTAGCGCAGTTGGACATTTTCTAGGATGGTGGTGGCTCTAGGGGCGACGCCTTCGGCGTATTCGGCGGGATAATGGACGGTGGCGCTAAAAACTTGACCGTCGATCTGACCGATGTAGACGTTACCGATGAGGGTACGCGGATCGGAGGTGTGGCGAAAGCTAATGCGTTCAGTCGCCCAGGTGGGTAGGTTGGTGGTACTGCGATCGCTCACTTGCCATTGGTTGATGGCAAATATGCCGTTACTCCCTAGCAAGTAGTTTTCCATTTGTTGAACGCTGAGGTTTTCCCTGGGGAAGAAGAAGCTGACATAAACGTCTTCTTGGCGGGTGCCGTCGGGTAGGGTGAAGTAGAACTGGACGCTTTCACCTTCTCCGGAGGCGACGGTGACGGGTTCAAATCGTTCGGGAAAATAGGTGCTAAGGGCATAACCCTGCTGTTCAAACAGTCTCAGCGTGACTGGGGTGGGTTCTCCTTCAACGCTGAGGGTGGCAGGCTTGGTGGAGGGTCTGTTAATGCTCTGGGCGGTTGTAGTGGGCGATCGCGGTTGCAAGTCATTGCTCGCGGTTGTGTCCTCTGAGGGGAGACACCCACTTGACACGACTAAAGCAAATACAGTAACAATCGAGTAAAGAGGTATTTTCATGGTCGCTAATAAATCGAGTGTAGCTAAAAGGTTGTGATAAACATCACCTAGATGATTGATCTAGATCGCAGGTGGATTTGACCCAGAGGAGACATACTAGAGTCGAATCAACTCTAGCCGAGTCATCAAACAGGGAACACACAGCTAGCCGACAGCTTCTACAAGAAACCTGTCGGTTTTTTGTATGTAAATGTTTCTGGGATGCGAAGCTCTCTGGGAAATTGCGAGTTCTGAGTCGCCGAACGCTCGCACTAGCAGGGGGATCGAGTCAGTGATGGTATGGGAAAGGCAAGCGCTAGCAGAGGCGATCGCTATCTCTATGATAGTTGCCGCGATCGCCGGTAGGCATCGGTAAAAAGAAGGAAAGGGCGATCGCGCCAGGATTCCCCCAACCCCAGATTGAGGCATCGGAAAACAGACTCACCGAGTAAAGTTGCAATTGAAGCGTGCAACCTCATTTTTCAATAATTCCGATAACCCGACAAAATCAAATAATTGTAATTTTTACCAAAAGTTGTATTTCAAAATACAAACACCTAAGATTTTACAAGGCAATTGCGGCTATTTAAACCCTCTGAAGACGGATTTTGAGAAAGCGTTTATTAATATAATTGTACCCAATAAATTTACCTTTGAATCTTAATTTTTTTGTGATAAAACGATAGTATATTCCCTTCAACTTCCTCAATCATGACAGATCCCTCTGACTTCATTTATCCCCGAAGCACCTACCGGGGAGACTTTACGCCAGAAAACCTGATGTTTAATGCAAATTTGCAAGAATTTGCCCAACGCGTCAGTGTAATTTGCAATTTAGAAACGAATGGCAAGGTTTCATCAGAAACAGCTTACCAGCAAATCAAAGACCTATGGCAACAGCTCAAAACCAGCAAAGATAATCTAGGAATTAGCCAGCAAGATGGTCATTCTCCAGATACTTAAGCCTTAAGAAGTTGCTTCAGTCTCTAAAGAATTGACAACTATACTCGCCGTTGCTAAATTCGTTGCCAAGGGGACATTATAAATATTACAAATGCGTAACAAAGCTTGAATGTCTGGCTCGTGAGGTTGAGCGTAAAGCGGATCGAGTAAAAAGATCGCCGCATTCACTTGGCCGCCAGCAATTTGAGCCGCAACTTGTAAATCTCCACCTAACGAACCCGATAGCGTAGAAGAAATGCTTAAGCCTGTAGTCTCTGCAATTCTAGCGCCCGTGGCTTGAGTGGTTAGGAGTCTGCAATCGCTAAAGAGCGCAAAATGAAGCTGAATCAAAGCAACCAACTCATCTTTTTTGCGATCGTGAGCAATTAGAACAACAGTAGGGGACATAAACATTCAGCAGAGTTCGACAAGCGATCTGTGTATCGACAATCTCCAATGCACCCTGAACCCTAACCTCCTAACACTGAATCGCCACCTCCTGTTCGATCGCGGGTAAAATCATACCTTCGCGAGCCAAAACGCCAGCAGGGAAAGCCGCCTTCACTTCCTCAGCAATCCGATCGAGGCTATCATCATCGTGGTTAGGTTCGTGGTGAAAAATCACCAACCGCTTCACCCCGGCAGCCTTAGCCAGCTTAACCCCCTCTTGCCAAGTGGAGTGACCCCAGCCCACTTTTGGAGACTTGGGATTGTGATACTCTTCATCGGTATACATCGCGTCGTAAATCAAAACATCTGCATCCCGACAGAGGTGTAAAACATCTTCATCCAGCCGATCCGGATAATGTTCCGTGTCCGTACAGTAAACCACCGTCTGGTCTTGCCAGGTAATCCGATATCCCATTGCGCCATTCGGGTGATTCAAATGACCCGTCTCAATCGTAATGTCATCAAGCTGCATGACATTGCCCGGTTCTAGGTCATAAAACTTAAGATCGGCCTGAATTTGGGGAGTCGGAACCGGAGAATTGGCGTGAAGGACCCGATCGAGAAAGTGCTTTTTCAGCGATTCAGCATCCGGGGGAGTTGTCCCGTAGATATGACAGCAATTTCCAGGGGTAAAAATCGGCAGGAAAAACGGAATGCCTTGGATATGGTCCCAATGGTAATGGGTAAAGAACATATAGAGTTCTACAGGCATTTGTGAAGCCAAATGATTGGCTAACATTCTCAGTCCAGTACCGCCATCAAAAACCAGGCGTTTGCCGCCCACGCGCAACTCAACGCAAGAGGTATTACCCCCATAGCGAACGGTTTCTGAGCCTGGGGCAGGAATGCTCCCTCGAACGCCCCAAAACTGGATAACAAACTCGGAGGAAAGACTAGTTTGCATGGGTAACTCAAAACTTTAATGTTCCGGATTGACCCTGATGCCGCAATAGGTGATCGCATAACACCAGAGCGACCATTGCTTCTACCATAGGCACGGCTCTAGGCAAAACGCAAGGGTCATGACGACCTTTGGCCGCTAACAGGGTGGCTTCACCTTGACGGTTCACGGTTTGTTGTTCTTTTCGGATCGTAGCAGTTGGTTTAAAGGCGACTCTCAAGGAGATGGGTTCCCCATTAGAAATCCCGCCTTGAATGCCACCCGAATAATTGGTGGCGGTCCGAAGCCTACCGTTCTCATCCGTATAGAAGGCATCGTTATGTTGGCTACCCGTCATTAAGGTGCCTGCAAACCCCGATCCAATCTCAAACCCTTTGGAAGCCGGCAAAGACATCACTGCTTTAGCCAGATCGGCTTCTAGCTTGTCAAAGACAGGCATTCCTAAACCCGGAGGGCAATTGCGGATAATACACTCTACCACGCCTCCTACAGAGTCTCCTTGGCGACCAATTTGCTCGATTAATTCGATCATCCTGGGGGCGCACTCTGAGTCAGGACAGCGAACAATGTTGCTTTCAACTTGAGCGAGGGTGACGGTTTGAGGATCGACTTGTCCTTCTAGGTGTTGAATGCGTTTAACGTATCCGACAATTTCTACGTTAGCTGCTATTTTAAGAATTTTTTTGGCGATCGCACCTGCTGCAACTCGACCAATGGTTTCTCTGGCGGAAGAACGCCCCCCACCTTGCCAATTGCGAATACCATACTTCATTTCATAGGTGGCATCTGCGTGGGAAGGTCGATAGGTTTCGGCCATTTCCTGGTAATCTTGCGGCCGCGTGTCTTGGTTGCGGACTAAGATAGCGATCGGGGTTCCGAGAGTTTTGCCTTCAAAAACGCCCGATAGGATCTCGCAGGTATCTGCTTCTTTACGAGGAGTCGTTATTTTACTCTGTCCCGGTCGCCTGCGGTCTAATTCCTGCTGAATTTCTTCTACACTAATTTCAACTCTTGGAGGGCACCCATCAACGATCGCGCCTACACCACCGCCGTGCGACTCGCCAAAGGTTGTCACCCGAAAAAAATGCCCAAAGCTATTACCCATGCTGCTTGTTCTTAAAGGTCAGGAGACTTGTATTTTAACTGAAGTCAGGGAAGCAAGGAGAAGCTAAGATTGCCTTCCGCTAAAATCCTCTGGTACCGGCGAGGGGATCGCTCAGACTCAACCGATTTTAGGTTGTAAAGGCTTAAGCATCCCCGATCCCGATGTTTACCTCTGTAAAGTATAGTGAGAAGAGGAAGTGCAATCAGCAACACCCCTCATTTTGCGGTCTTTACACCCAGTTTTACTTTGTCAGGTTCTGCGATCGCATTACTCAGCCTATCAGTTAGGTGCTAGAGGTGCGTCTGAGATCGTTGTACAACCTCACTTTCTTCAACATTTAACTCTCCTAAAAATTGGGTTCAAGGAAGAAAATAATGTTTAGTCGCCAACCCAGAAACTTTTCCCCAGAAAATCCTGAGTCTACTACCTATGAATCTTCCCCGATTCATCAACTGGGTTGTATCCAACCGCATGGAGTTCTCCTAGTTTTACAAGAACCTGAATTGCAAATTATGCAAGTCAGCGAAAATACACAATCTCTTCTGGGATTGTCTGCCGAGCAGTTACTAGGAACGCTGCTTTTAGATTGGTTTGAGACGCCCCAAATTGAATCGTTTCAGCTTTCCCTGAATCGAGAAAATGTTCAATCTCTGAATCCGTTAAAGTTTATTTTAAGCCGCAGCCACACGCCTCTGGTCTTTGATGGCATTATTCATCGCTATAATCATGTTCTTATTTTAGAGTTAGAGCCAACTTTCGAGCGCGATAAGATCAATTTTTTAGATTTTTATCATCTCATCAAACATTCAACTCTACTCATTCAACAATCAACTCACCTCCAAGAACTGTATCAAGTCGCGGTGCAAGAGGTTCGCAAACTTACCGGATTCGATCGAGTTGTTCTGTATCAATTTCGCGAAGAAAATCACGGCATTGTGGTTGCTGAAGATAAACTACCAGAAGCTGATGCTTGGCTGGGGTTGCATTATCCAGCTACAGATATTCCGGAACAATCGCGACGGATGTTTTTTCTGAATTGGATTCGAGCCATTCCTAACACTGATTATCACCCGGTTCGTCTCGTTCCCGAAGATCGTGCTGTTTTCGATCGCCCCTTAGATTTAAGTTTAGCCGTTCTGAGAAGCGCTTCCCCCTGCCATTTAGAATATCTTCATAACCTCGGCGTCAAATCATCTTTAACCATTTCTCTGCTGAAAGATAATCAACTTTGGGGATTAATTGCTTGTCACCATCAAACGCCCAAATACTTGCCCTATGTGATTCGGGCGGCTTGTGAATTCTTAGGACAATCGATTTCCTTAGAATTGACTTCTAAGGTGGAAACTGATGATTTTGAATACAAACTTAGCCTCAAAAATATTCAGGCTAAGTTGCTAGAATTCATGTCCCAAGAAACTCATTTTTTCAAAGGACTTTTGGACTACCAACCGAATCTTCTGGATTTGGTTAATGCTCAAGGTGCGGCCCTTTGTTTGGGAGATGAAATTCAATGTATTGGCAATACTCCCAGCGTCCCCGATATCCAAAAGCTTGTGAAATGGCTGGCTACCCAACCGTTTGAAAATAACTGCTATCAGATTCCCTGTTTAGCTAAAGCTTATCCAGAAGCGGTTAAATATAAACAAGTTGCTAGCGGAATTTTAGCAACTCCAATTTCTCGCAGCCAAAGAAAGTACATTGTGTGGTTTCGCCCGGAAGTAATTCAAACCGTGAATTGGGCAGGCAACCCTTATGAATCTTTTAAAATAGAAGAAAATGGTAAGTTGGTGTTGTGTCCGCGCAATTCCTTTGCATTGTGGAAAGAACAGGTAGAGTGTCAATCTATCCCCTGGAAATCGTGCGAAATTGAAGCAGCGATCGCACTTCGACAAGCAACGATTAGCATTGTCATTCATAAAGCTGATGAACTGACTCACCTCAACGCAGCTTTGCAAGAATCTGAAAGCCGAGAACGGGAAAAAGCGCAACAACTCGAACACACCCTACAGCAACTACAACGCACCCAAACTCAACTGATTCAAAGCGAAAAAATGTCGAGTTTAGGGCAACTTGTCGCTGGGGTTGCCCATGAAATCAATAATCCTGTTAACTTCGTTTATGGCAATTTGCTGTATGCCAGTTCTTACACTCAAAGCTTAATTCATCTTCTAGAGTTGTACGCCAAACATTACCCTAACCCTGCTAGGGAAATTCAGCAGGAAGTCGAAGAAATTGATTTAGACTTTGTAATTGAGGACTTACCTAAACTGCTCAGTTCAATGCATTTGGGAGCAGAACGGATTCGAGAAATTGTCCAATCCTTACGGAATTTTTCGCGGCTGGATGAAAGCGAAATGAAATCCGTTGATATCCATGAAGGTTTAGAAAGTACCCTGCTTATTTTAGGGAATCGGCTAAAATTCAGAGCGGATCGTCCGGGAATTCAAATCATTAAACATTATGGCGATTTACCCTTAGTAGAGTGCTATGCAGGACAACTCAACCAAGTCTTTATGAATATCCTGGCAAATGCCATTGATGTCTTAGAAGACTATAACCGCGATCGCACCCTCGAAGAACATCGAGCCAACCCTAGCATCATCACCATTTCTACCGAGATCCTCGATGGAAACTCTTCTCTCGGCGTTCCGTCAGTCTTAATTAAGATTGCTGATAATGGACCCGGTATTCCAGAGGACGTTCAACCCTTACTCTTCGATCCCTTTTTTACCACCAAACCCATTGGCAAAGGAACCGGAATTGGGTTAGCGATTAGCCATCAGATTGTTGTTGAAAAACATAAAGGAAAACTCAGTTGCGATTCTTCTACCGATCGCGGCGCTGAATTTAAGATTGAAATTCCAATTCAAGCCGGAGTCAAGCCTTAGCGCCCATCGCGCCATTTAGCCTAACACAGCTCAGAGGGCGCGATCGCTTCTCGGACTGTCCATCGGTCTTTTATGCGAAGAATGAAACAAAACTACAAGCATATTTACTAAGTATGTAGCTTTGTGTCGCTTCTTGGAGTTTATAGGATTTCCCCCCCGGAGTAGGGAATTCTATCTAAAAGAAGATGCATTCTCAGCCAACAGTTTTCTGTTGGGCGGGAATATCGAGGTTTACTCATTCTCGCTTCACCAAGCTCCATCGGACTGTCTTTTACTTCACCCCTGAGAATTTCATCGGTTCAGATCGAGTCCCCTACACCCCTGTTTCTTTTCTAGTCATGCTTTATTCTTTGGATCGCCCTGCTGACAACCCGCAAGACTCAACAGATTATTTGGGTTGGAACATTGTTGAAACTGAACTGAATCCCTCTCGCCTCCATTCCCAAGAAACTGTTTTTACCCTTGGAAATGGTTATCTAGGCACGCGAGGAAGCTTTGAAGAAGGCTATCCCGGCGATTGCGCCGTCACCCTCATTCATGGCGTGTATGACGATGTTCCCGTCGTCTATACCGAACTTGCCAACTGTCCCAACTGGCTGCCGCTACAGATTAAAGTAGGAGAATCCGAATTTCGCCTCGATCGCGGTGAAATTTTAGCCTACGAACGACGCTTAGACTTGCGTTTAGGATTGCTCAGTCGCGATGTGCGCTGGCGTTCTCCAGAAGGACATACCCTAATCTTCCACTTTGAACGATTTGCCAGTTTAGCCGATCGGCACGTCCTAGCGCTGCGCGTTTCGGTGACTGCGGTTGATTATCAGGGTGCGATTGAAGTCACCTGCGGATTTGACGATCAACCCCACAACCAGGGCGTTTTCCACTGGCAAACCTTAGCTTGGGGGGGTAGCCACTCAACCCTAGAGTTACAAAGTAAAACCTTGGCTTCTGGGATTGAATTGGGAATGGTTGCCCATCTAGCCGTTTTGGGGAGCGATCGCCCCGTACAATTATCGCCAGACGGTCAACACTTGCAATGCCGCTTCGATCTCCAACCCGGTCAGCAAGTCACCCTAGAAAAAACCGTCACCCTATTTACCTCGCGAGAGACACCTACCCCCCTAGCCGACGCCCGCGATCGCCTCAACCGCGAACCCTGCTATAGCACCCTATTAGCCGCCCATATTGCAGCCTGGGCAGAGGTTTGGCAACAGTGCGATGTGGTCATCGAAGGCGACCTGCAAGCCCAACTCAGCGTCCGTTATAACCTGTTTCAACTGCTCGTCGTTGCCCCCCGCCAGGACGATCGCGTGAGCATCCCCGCCAAAACCCTATCCGGTTTTGCCTATCGGGGTCATGTTTTTTGGGATACGGAAATCTTTATCGTTCCCTTCCTCACCCTCACGCAGCCAGCCTTGGCGAAAAACCTGCTCAACTATCGCTACAACACCCTACCGGGGGCGCGACGCAAGGCCCAAGAAGCCGGGTATGAGGGGGCGATGTATGCCTGGGAAAGCGCCACAACAGGCGATGAAGTGACACCGCGCTGGGTAACGGGCAAAGACGGCGAAGCGATCCGCATTTGGTGCGGAGATATTGAAGTTCACATTACTAGCGATGTGGCTTACGCTGTATGGCATTACTGGCAAATGACTGGGGACGATCGGTGGATGCGCGATCGCGGTGCAGAAATGATCCTCGATACGGCGATATTCTGGGGAAGCCGCGTGGTTTGGAATGCCGAACGCCAAAGTTACGAAATCTTGGATGTCATTGGACCCGATGAAAACCACGATCGCGTCGATAATAACGCCTTTACCAACGTGATGGCCCAGTGGCACCTGCAAAAAGCCCTGACTCTGTGGGATTGGTTAAAACGGGCGTATCCCGAAACCGCCACCCAACTCCAGCAACAACTCGGCTTAACCCCAGAACGCCTGCAACACTGGATCGACATTGCCCAACATCTGCGCCTCGTCCAAGATCCGCAAACGGGTTTAATTGAGCAGTTTGACGGCTTCTTCCAACTCGAAGATATTAATTGGGCAGATTACGAATCTCGCACCACCTCGCTACAAGGTTTGTTAGGCATTGAAGCCACCAGCCAGCGGCAAATTCTCAAACAAGCCGATGTATTGATGCTGCTGTACTTATTGCGCGAACGCTATAGCCCGGAAGTGGTACAAGCCAACTGGGATTATTATACGCCGCGCACCGATCACGCCTATGGCTCTTCCCTGGGGCCGGCCATTCATGCCATTCTGGCTTGCGATCTTAACTCGCCTGCGGAAGCCTATACCCACTTTATGCGGGCGGCGTTAGTGGATTTAGAAGATGTGCGGGGAAATGCGGCTGAAGGTATTCACGCAGCATCTGCCGGGGGCGTTTGGCAAGCGGCTATCTTTGGATTTGGGGGAGTTCGCCTGACTCAATTTGGACCAGTGGCTTGTCCGAGTCTACCGCCCGGTTGGACGCGCCTCAAGTTCCGCTTGCAATGGCACAACCAGCGCTACGAGTTTGATATTCGCCCTGAAAATGTGCAAGTATCTGTGGTTCCCATCTCCCCAGAAAGTCACCTCCTGCCGACAGAACCGTCCGTTTCTCAGGATCTCGCCTTGAAGGGCGCAATTTTCGACCTCGATGGCGTGATTACGGATACCGCCCATTACCATTATTTGGCCTGGAAGCAGTTAGCCGACGAAGAAGGAATTCCTTTTGACGAACAGGCGAATGAGGCGATGCGCGGTTTACCCCGTCGGGAGTCGTTGCTGCGGGTTTTAGGCGATCGCACTGCCAGCGAAGCCAAAATGCAGGAGATGATGGAAAGCAAGAACCGCTACTATGTAGAGTTGCTGGATCGGGTTTCTAGCGCCGATCTCTTACCGGGTGTAGCAGAACTCTTAGATGAGTTACGTTCTATGGGGGTGAAAATTTCCCTCGGATCTTCAAGTAAGAATGCCCGCATGGTGTTAGAACGGTTGGGCATTGCTGAATGCTTTGATGCGATCGCCGATGGCTATAGCGTCTCGCAACCCAAACCCGCCCCGGATCTATTCCAATTTGCCGCCCAACAGTTGGGCCTCTCGCCGGAAGAATGCGTCGTCTTTGAAGATGCAGAAGCCGGAATTGAAGGGGCTTTAGCTGCTGGGATGTGGGCAGTGGGTTTAGGTCCAGTACAGCGCGTTGGGAAAGCCCATCTCGTCCTATCTACGCTAGAAGGTAAACGTTGGGTTGCTTTGAAGCGCCAAATGGCTCAACCTGTAGCTGTTTAGAGCAAAGTGCTGTAGCTGGGTGTTAAAAACCACTCAGGTTAAATCGCCGTTCGGCTTATCCCAAGCGCGATCGCTACAGTCATAACGCTTCTAATCCGTCCAGAGACTAACTTTGGGCGGATTTTGGGCTGGATCGGCAGAAGAACCGAATTCAATCAGGTTCAGCTAATTCTTTTTGAGAGGGAGAAGCTTGAAGCGATATTGTGCGATTAGAAGGATGTGCAGAACTTTCTAGACGAATTTTGCGGGCGTGTTGAAAGAACTGTTCGCGCAGTAGGGGAAATGGATGGAACCGCAAGCGAGTGCTAGTGATTTGAGTTCCGCGATAGCTGACTTGGTTGAGAGTTGCCCCAGAAAAGTCCGTATCTTGCACAGTGGCTTCATCAAAAATAGCTTGAGTTAAGTCAGCCTTGGCAAAGCAAGTGCGGCCAGAAGCTTCCGTCGTTTTTAAAGCCTCTAAAAATAATAAAGCCGCAAAAGAAAAGGCGATCGCGCCACCCAAACTCAAAGCACTTCCCTGAACAAAATCTCCGTGGAATAATGCCAGCAACCCCCGACATCCGGTGACAGCAGAAGCCCCTGCGATCGCGGCTGCCAGAATTCCGGTTTGTCCCCTAGCGATCGCACCTGCCACAACCCCCGTAGCCACAACCGCCTCAACGCCTGCGATCGCACCTGCTAAGGTTACTGCGATCGCACCAGCCCCAGCACGGGCAATTAACAAGCGCGCAGGCGTACGGCTTTGCCCCGTTTGCACTCGACTAAAATTGGTTCCAACCAAAATCGCTTCCCTAAAATCGCACCCGCGCAAATCTGACCCGCTAAAATCAGCACCAGACAAGTCAAGACCTCGAAAGGAGCGATCGCGCAAATCTCGGTTAGAAAAATCCTGTGGGTTAAACGACATCATTCCTTCAACAAGCGTGCGGATATCTCTATGTTAAGCGTTCTCCCCCAGAGTGCGACCGGAAGTTAGTGCTGAGTGCTGAGTGCTGAGTGTAAAGTGCTGAGTGCTGAGTGGGGGAAGGAGTGCTGAGTTAATAGTTACCAAGTTTTTCTATCTCTTCTTCACAAACTCCCAATTCCCCCCACCTCCCCATCCCCCCATCCTCTTCTTCCCCAACCCCCAACTCCCTTCTTCCCCAACCCCCAACTCCCTTCTTCCCCAACCCCCAACTCCCAATTCCCAACTCCCTTCTTCCCATCTCTGCTATAGTTTTGGTCTAAAGACCTGAGTGTGAGGAGTCTTGTTCCGATCATGCGTCACTCGCTTTATTTCACGACTTTGAGTGTAATCTCAGCCCTTGCGCCTGTTATTGGGACGATCGCAGCGTTCAGCGTTGCCCCCCAAAGCGCGATCGCCGTTAATATTGGTAGCACTCGCGATTTTCGGGCCTGCGCCTTCGACTTGCAGCGAGTGGGGATCGCCGCCGAAGAAGCGGCTGTTGCCTGTTCTGCGGCGCTATATCCCCGCGATATTGGCAGATGCGTTAGCCGAATTAATCAGAATACGGATATTCCCCCGCTAGATGCCCTCTTTACCTGTCGGCGGGTGCGTCGTCCTTCTGAGTTAGCAACCTGCGTGGTCGATATTAGTCGCCTGACGCAGGGGGTGTTTCCTAGCGATATTTTAGATAACTGTCGGCGATCGCTCTTGCCAACTCGCCTATCGCAATGCGTGGTAGGTTTAAGTCGCCAGACCGATGTCCCGGCCCCTCTGTTGATCAATGCTTGTATTGATGGGCGAGATCGACCCCGCGATTTTTATCCGACCCTGCTACCGCTTGAGGATGTTCCCACACCTGCAACTCCGGCCCCAAACCCTGCTATTCCTAGCCCTCGGATCTAGCAAACTGTTCGACAACTTGGTCTAGTCTGATGGAATGAGAGGCTTTAAACAAGAGGCGATCGCCAGGTTGCACGAAAGCTTGCAAGCGCTGGAGTAAAGCGCTAGGCGTGGTTAGGGTTTCGCAGGGTAAACCCGCAGCCCCTTGGGCGATCGCTTCTGCTTCAGGATCGCTAACCAGTACAAATACAGCATCTAGGTTCAGGGCTTTGGCCGTTTCTCCAACGCGGCGATGAAATTCAACCGCGCGATCGCCTAATTCTTTCATGGTGCTAAGTACCGCAATTCGCCGCTTTCCTGGGGTTTCGGCGAGGAGTTGGAGGGCGGCCTGCATCGACTCTAAGCCCGCATTATAGGTTTCATCTAAGATCAGAATATCGTTGGCTAATTCTAGGCGTTTGGCGCGTCCGGAGGGTAATTCTACCTTCAAACCCTGCTGAAGCGATCGCCAATCGATTCCCAACACTTTGGCAACGGCTAGGGCGGCTAGGTAGTTAGACGCATTATGACGCCCTGGTAGGGGTAAAGGGAGTGACACGCCTTCAAATAAGAGTGTATCCGGATCGAGGAGTTTTCCCTGACAGTCTCCTCCTTCTAAGCCGTAGGTGAGGGTTTCTCCTTGCCAAACTTGGGCAGCCGTTTGCATTAATCTGGCATTATCGTGATTGAGAATAGCAATGCCCTGGTGGTGCATTTCGGCTAGTAATTCGCACTTGGCTTCGGCGATCGCTTGTTCCGATCCGAGTAAACCGATGTGCGCGGTTCCCACATTCGTAATTACCGCAATAGTGGGTTGAGTAATTTGGCTGAGAAGGGCAATTTGTCCTTTGCCTCGCATTGCCATTTCGATAACTGCATACTGACAATCGGGCGTCAGTTCTAGCAGGGTTTTGGGGACGCCAATCTCGTTATTGTAGTTGGCTTGGGTTTTTAAGACTTTGCCTTGGGTGGATAAAACGGCAGCAATCAGTTCTTTGGTGGTGGTTTTGCCGCACGAACCCGTTACCGCAACGATTGGGATATTGACTTGCGATCGCCACAACGTTCCCAACGCTTGATAAGCCGCTAGGGTGTCTTCCACAATCAGTTGGGGAACTTCTAGGGGGAGTTGATGGTCGGTAATTGCAGCTATTGCACCTTTGGCGATCGCTTCCGCCACAAAATTGTGCCCGTCAAACTTCTCGCCACGGAGAGCTAAAAATAACTCGCCTCTACGGAGCGAACGCGTATCCGTATTTACACCAATAACTGGTATAAGTAGTGTATCTTTTGCAACTTTGAAAGGATTCGCTTTCAAAGCATTTGTAACTTTAGACACCGTTAATTCATCAAACATGCTCATAGTTCTGGCAGGGTTTCAAACAGATTTTGGGGGCTTCAGGAAAAGGGCTGACATCAGACCCCCTATGCTTTACAGTTTCTTTATAAAGACCTATCGGGTAACTATCATATCTTCAATATCTCTTTAAGCCAGAGTCTGGTTAAATATGCGACCCTAGTGAATAGGAATGAGGAGCCGCCAAGCAACTTCACCACTCGTTTATTACACCTTGACACTGTGAAATCTCCCGGATTTGCAGTTCAAGCAACTGCTTTTATATTGGAGAATAGTAAACTATTTTTTAAGCTTTAAAAGCAGTCAATCGAGGGGGTGATTTAAGTTACACCAATTTGGAAATAGGGTCACACTCAGCTAAAATCTTGTCGAGATAAAATACTGTGTGAGGAACGGTTGCAGCTATGATTAGGCGGGGTGCAGACGATAAACTCGTTCCAGTTAACGATTCGGGCAACTTTCCCTATCCCTATAGGTTGGGACAAACTGAGTCTAAAGCGAAAGCATGTAGAGATTCCAATGCGACAGCAGTATAGGGCTTAACCCTGCGGTTCCAGTGTAGGGGGGCTAATCAAGTGGCTACTTTATTGGATAGATATAATCGAAACACATCAGTTGAGGAGCAACGGATCTACGATCACCTGCTCAATTGCGTGCAAACTGAATCGCCAGCTCAACTTATTGACCGTTTTCGCGCTTTATTCATTGACGGGCTAGGCTATCCAGACGCTCAGGCGATCGCAGCTCTCAATCAAGTCACCGCATCCAAGTTTGCCGAACAAGACTTCAAGTTTGTCTTAAACCGATGCTGTCATATCCTGATTAATCATTGGCGCACGCATTCTCAAATGCATACCGCCATCCCAGAACTCGTGGCTTTGTTCGATCGCTATACCACGAATAACGGTCTTAATGCCGCCGTTCATCTTCGCTCTACCCGACGCCTGCGCCTGCTCGTCCATCAATTTGTACAAAGCGAGCAGTTTCTCACCCTCCGCCGCCTTGCCCAAGTTCTCAGCGAAGCCGCAGAGACTCGCGTTGCCCAGGAAGAACCCCAACCCCTAGGCAACCTCATCCACCGTTACCCCTATCTTTACGCCCACTGTTTGTTAAGCGAAGAAAGTACCTACGAACAGCAACAAACTGTCCGGCAAATTCAATCGCAAAAACAGCGCCAATTTGAAGTCGATCTGTCCCAATACGTCACCTATCAGGTAAGGCGATCGCAAATGGCCCGCCAACCGGGAGGAGCCTCGCGGATCATCGTTCCCGCGCACAACCCCACCTTATTGAGCGATCGCGAACTCAACATCGCCGTCAAGCACTTTATCGGTAAAGTAGAAGGCTCCTACACCTACCGAGATCTCGCTCAAAGCTTCATCACCCATACCAGCCAAACGCGCTCCTTCAAAGACTACAAAGACAACCTCTACCAATACCTCACCTCCTCCATCAGCCCAGACTACGGCAACCGCCAATTTAACAACCAGCTTTACAACTACCTCAACCACACCATCCCCCAAAGCGACTCGCAAAAACTCAGCGACTTCTTAGTCGTCAGAACTTGTAGCCAGCTTTTAAACTTCCTCGTGGTTGAAAGTCGCGAACGCCCCCACCACTTCGTCTTTATTGACCTTGTGGCCAACTTGGGCGCAACCTTAACCACCGGAATTCTACTGAAAATCGTCCTGATCTGTCGCAAAGTCAAACCCTACCTAGAAAAACGCCTTTCCATCCTGTACAACCACTACGAAACCTATAACCAGGACGCCATTCAGTGGTTAGTCTACGCCCTAGAAAACATGAACGTCGCCTTAAGTACCCACTTTGGCTCATTAGACCTCTCGCTGCTGCGTTAATCCTCTTCTCCCAGCCTTGGCGCGTGCGAACAAGCTAAACTAGAAGGAGATTGAATTCTTGAGAGCCTGGTTCTGTTTTCATGCCATCCACAGATTTCGATCGCGACCTCGAAGATGCTCTGTTTAGCTTTACCGAAATTCAGGAAGAACTGAATTACAAACAAGCCCAAGACGCCTTACACGAACTGGTTGTAAATCTCGACCTCACCGAAAAAGAGCGTCTCGGCTTAGAAGCTCAAATTCAAGGTCTAGAGGTAATGCTAGACAAGCTAGAGCGCAGTTGCGTTCACATCGCCGTTTTTGGCATGGTGGGCAGAGGTAAGTCTTCGGTGCTTAACGCCCTCTTGGGTAAAGACCTGTTCGCCACAGGCCCCACCCACGGCATTACCCAAGAAATTCATCGCGCGGACTGGAGCGTCGATCGAGAGCCGCTAGAAGGAGAATGCGGCGATATTGTCCGCGTCACCCTCAAAGGTCAGGGAAACTGTCAAATTCAGCTTTTAGATACCCCCGGAATTGATGAAGTACGCGGGGAACAACGGGCCGTCTTAGCGCACGCTGTCGCCAAACAGGTGGATTTAATTCTCTTTGTGATTGCAGGCGATATCACTAAGGTGGAATACGAAGCCCTTTCGCAGTTGCGGACGGCGAGCAAGCCGATGATTCTGGTTTTTAATAAGATTGACCAGTATCCCGATACCGATCGGATCGCCATTTACCACAAAATTCGGGACGAACGGGTGCGCGAGTTGCTCTCGCCAGATGAAATTGTCATGGCCGCCGCTTCCCCCCTTGTCGCCCAACCCGTGCAGCGTCCGGATGGTTCGCGCTTTGTCCAACTGGTTCGGGGAACGCCCCAGGTACAGGCGTTAAAGCTCAAAATATTGGAGATTTTGGATCGAGAAGGCAAATCTCTAGTGGCGCTCAATAGTATGCTCTACGCCGATGAGGTGAACGAGCAGTTAGTCCAGCGCAAGATGGAAATTCGCGAACAAAGTGCCGACCGTACAATTTGGAATGGCGTGATGGCCAAGTCTCTCGCCACCGCCCTCAACCCAATTACAGTAGTTGATGTACTGAGTTCGGCTACGGTTGATGTGGCAATGATTTTAACCCTATCTAAACTGTATGGGATTGCGATGACTCAACAGGGAGCCGTTGGGTTACTACAAAAAATTGCGATCGCAATGGGGGGCATTAGCGCTAGCGAACTGTTGGCAAATTTGGGGTTAAGTTCCCTCAAAAGCCTCCTCGGACTCGCGACACCCGCCACTGGGGGCGCAGCGTTAGCGCCTTATGTCTCCGTTGCGATCGCCCAAGCTGCCGTTGCCGGCGTCTCTTCCTATGGCATTGGACAAGTCACGAAAGCTTACCTCGCCAATGGAGCCACTTGGGGGCCTGATGGCCCGAAAGCCGTCGTTAGCCATATCCTGTCCTCCCTAGATGAAACCTCAATCCTCAACCGGATTAAAGATGAACTCTGGGCTAAATTAGACTGGAATGCTAAAAGTGCTACCCAAGCCAAGCGGACATCCCCGTAATATCCAGAGGATGCCCGCTACCAGCGCTGCGTCTAAAAACTAAATTTTTCGGGAATACACACTCAGCAGTCAATCAACCAAAGCCTGCTGCGTGCTTCACAAACTACGCGAATCACAAAGACCAACTTAACGCATCCGGCGTTTCCGTCTAGCAGCCACCAGCTTGCGCTTGCGCTTTTCTAAGGGCGTTTCAAAATGACGACGGCTTTTTACATCTGCCAAAATCCCAGCTTTGGAGACTTGGCGCTTAAACCGACGTAAAGCCGAATCAATACCTTCATTTTCACCAATTACAACTTGAGTCATTCTTTCTCCTTGAATTACTACATTGAGCCTACGGTGTCGAGGTAAAACCCTCGATGCTTCCTGCTTCACCGGGATTTGCCTTCAGTCTTCGGACTAAGAAGTTTTGGATTCCCTCCACAGATAGCCCTCCGCATCCCACAGGGGGATATCTGGCTTTGTGATGCTGGGTTTTCGCGCTTAGGGGTGGTACTCCAACCCGTTACTCTTATCTAGTATATACCTAGCCCCTGACGGATTTAACGCGGCAGGTTTCCCAACCGGGCTAGAGCATTGCCTTGGAAGTCGCTGCTATGCTCTAGCTCAGTGAAGCATCCTAGGAGTTGAGTTTAACGCCAAAGAACACCACATTCTTCTGATTTTTGGGTACTCTATGTTTGCGAATAAGCGCAATCTCAGAACTGGTAAGGAGAGGCGAAATCATGTCCATCGAAAGCGCTAGCAGATTCTTAGAAGACGTAACCTATGGCACCGAACTTCGCGAGAAGTTCCGAACCGCAGGCAATCCGCAGGAATTTGTCAAGGTTGCCCAAGAACTCGGTTACGACTTTACAACAGAAGAGTTATACGAAGTTGTTTCAGAACATAGCAAGGGGGTCACAGTCCGGCGACAAACCGGGGTTTGGCAATGGCTACGCACGGTTAACTGGATGACGCGATGAGCGTCCCGATGGCTCTTCCGTCAGAGGGTAGAGCGTGGCTTTCCCCGCTAAAAGTTACGATAAGGCGAGTTTCTCTCCCTCAATTCGCTAAGATTTGAGGGATCGCTCCATTGATTGGGTTGCCGTGGGATTTCCCCAACGCCGTAAAATTTATGTCGATTATTTTGGTTCAAAACCTCACCAAGGTTTACCCGGTGGCAGTCAAAGAACCGGGATTATCAGGAACCTTGCGCCACTTTTTTCGCCGCACCTATCGCGAAATTAAGGCCGTGCAGGATGTTTCGTTTGAGATTGCACCGGGCGAAGTGGTTGGTTTTTTAGGGGCTAATGGGGCCGGAAAAACGACCACCCTAAAAATGCTAACGGGATTGATTCATCCTTCTAGCGGACAGGTGCGAGTCGCAGGTCAAGTTCCGTTTCGCCGCCAAGCTGCTTTTTTAAAGCAAATTACCCTGGTGATGGGGCAAAAACAGCAACTGCTTTGGGATTTGCCCGCAATGGATTCTCTGCGAATTAATGCTGCCGTTTATAACTTATCAGAGCGCAGCTTTCGCGATCGCGTTGGCGAACTGACTGAAATGCTATCCCTAGAGGGGAAACTCAACCAACCCATCCGCAAACTCTCCCTAGGAGAACGCATGAAAGCGGAATTACTCGCGGCGTTACTCCACCAGCCGCAAGTCCTGTTTTTAGACGAACCCACTCTTGGCTTAGATGTGAACGCTCAAGTCAGCGTGCGGGAATTTTTGCGCGAATACAATCAACGCTACCAAGCCACAGTTTTGTTGACCAGCCACTATATGGCCGATATCACGGCCTTGTGCAAGCGCGTTTTACTCATCCATGCCGGTCAACTGGTTTATGATGGCAGCTTAGAAGGCTTGCTCGAACGCTTTGCCCCCTACCGGGAAGTGAAAGTCGAACTTGCTCCAGGCTGTCCCACCGATAAACTCTCGCAGTATGGGGAAATTGAAGCCATTAACGGTCAAGTCGTGCGCTTTTTGGTACAGCGCGAAGAGTTAACCCGCAGCGTCGCCCAGATTTTAGCCCAGTTAAAGGTTATCGATCTCACCGTCACCGATCCTCCCATTGAAGAGGTGATTGGGCGGGTATTCCGCACGGGGGTTGTAGGATGAGCAGAATTCTCGAAGTTGCCCGCGCCTTGCTGGTAACTTACTACGCCTATATGCTGGAATATCGGGCGGAGTTACTGCTGTGGGCGCTATCGGGTAGCCTGCCTTTAATTTTAATGGGAGTTTGGGTACAAGCCGCTCAGGAAGGCACCTTTGGCTTATCTCCCTTGGATTTTATCCGCTACTTTTTGGCAGTGTTTATGGTGCGCCAATTCACCGTTGTTTGGGTGATTTGGGAATTTGAAAAAGAAGTCATTCAAGGCAAGCTCTCTCCGCTATTATTACAACCGATCGATCCCGTTTGGCGTCATGTCGCCGCTCATCTGGGGGAACGGGTGGCGCGGCTGCCGTTCGCTCTGGGATTATTGATTTTATTCTTTGTGTTATATCCTCAAGCACTGTGGTTGCCGCCGCTCAGGAATATCATTTTATTTTTAGTGAGTGTTGCGATCGCCTTTGCTTTACGCTTTTTGATGCAATATACTTTTGCTCTCCTAGCCTTTTGGACAGAAAGGGCAAGTGCCATTGAGCAATTTTGGTTTTTCATCTATCTATTTCTTTCCGGCATTGTTGCCCCTTTAGATGTCTTTCCCCCCACGGTTCGACTGGTGGTAGAATGGACGCCTTTTCCCTACCTCGTCTACTTTCCGGCAGCTTTACTGGTGGGTTTACCCGTCAATCTCCTGCAAGCGTCTGCCGTAATTGTGGGTTGGGGAAGCTTATTTTTTGTCTTAAATCGCTGGTTGTGGCGCAAAGGCTTAAAGCATTATTCCGGAATGGGCGCTTAGGAGAAGAGGGAGTTGCTGGAGTTCTTGGATTTTGTCGTGCAGTTGAGAGACGCTGGTTTGTTTGGCAAGACGGGTAGTAATAGCCGCTTTTAACTCTTCCCAGGTAAACGGCTTGGTGATATAGTCGTCTGCCCCT
>NZ_MJGC01000079.1 GCF_001746915.1 Desertifilum tharense IPPAS B-1220 | reverse complement strand
AAGAGGATAGTTACTTTGCTTTAGCATATTCTCTAAAAAATTAATACCGTCTAAAACTTTACCATTGATTTCAGATAATTCTACCAGTAACTTTAGGCTTAGATGATCATTTGTAAAATCTTGCCTTTCTGCAAAAATTTTAATGATTTTTTCAGATCGACAAACTTTCAACATTTCTTTGATTTTTTCAATCACAAGTTCTTTATTTGTCTCTTTCAAAGCAATTCTAGCTTTTGGTTCAAGAAAATTATTTACAGTTTGCCATACTTGATTTTGCTCATTAAATTCACCAAAAACAATCTTAATTGTGTCTGTAATAATTCGATCGGATATGCTACATTTTTTGAATTCAGCAACTCCTGCAACAGCGACAAAAAAAGATTGAATCCAATAACATCCACTGCATCCATCATTGAACTTTACTAATGTATCAATAAATCTTTCTTTCTCCTCATCTACAACATCACTACGCCCCAGCCACAACAAAATAACCTGCTTCCATTGCGGTTCAAAAATCCGGTATTCCTTCCCCTCCACCGGAAAATCAACATGATTTCGAGGTAAGAAATCGTCCCAATCATCCACCGCCAACGCTGCAAAATACTCCTGAAACGTGGCATGATAAAACACGCAAATCGCTTCTGGAAAGCCTTCTACTCGATACAACCCCCCCAACTTCGTCATCGCCTGAAAAATCGGGCGACTTCCCAAAACCTCTAATACCCAACTTTCCTGCAACCGTAACCGCGAAACCTTATCCTTCTGTTTCATCGCCGCCAACGCCAACCGCGCCAACGCTGCATCAATGGCTTCCCGTTGCTCTAAAATCTTCTCATCCGCCGTCCAACGATACATCCAATCAACAAACTTCCTATATAACCCCGCCTGCGTTTCCGGTAAACCTCCTCCTGTCTGCCAAATTCGACACAACATCCACAACCGCAAAGGATTCTGAATCAACTCCTTGAGACGGGAATTTTCTGGCTGTGCTAACGCCGCCTCTAAACTCTCCCCTGTCGCTGCATCTCCCATCTCCGCAAACCAACGGCGAATATAGTTTGTCACCTGGTCTGGGTTAAACTCCAAATTGCGAAACACATCAAACCCCGAAAAAGCATTCTTATCCGCTTCCCAAACATTCACCCGACAAGTTACCACCACCCGTGCCGCTTCCACCCATCCCCCCAAAAGTGCGGTAACATGGCACGTTTCTACCCTCGGTGTCATTTCATCTAACCCATCCAACAATAACCAAATCCGCTCTTTATATTGGGTGAGTTCGTCAATCGTGAGGCTTTTACCTATTTGTTTAAGCCAAATTTCTTCAATATATTGAGTAATTGTCGGTTGGCTTAAATCTGTCAAAGATATCCAAATCGGCAATCCCAAATTTTCCTCTAAAATCCAATCAGCAATTTTCTGTAGCCGCGTGGTTTTTCCGGAACCTGGTTCGCCAATAATCGCAATTTTTCTACCTTTACTAATTTGACTTTTTCCTTGTTGCAATACCTGTCTAAAAAAATCTTCTTCTGCAATGGGAATCAGTTTTTCTTCTTCCTTTTCTTCCAGTTGATTTCTTGAGGGAGGTTTAGGTGGTTCGCGTTCAACGATTGCTAAGGGAATATAAATGTTATCAAGTTGGGGGGTCACTCCGTAGGCGTTGGTAAAGAGGTTGGTGGTGAGTTCCTTTTGTTGAGCTAAGTTTTGCCGACATATTTCTTGCCACTCTTCTTCTGTCAAGGGTTGGGGAATGAGGCTCTTGTAAATATCAGTGACTTTTTCCTGTACATCTTTTACCGACTCTTCTAAACTCTCTAACAGTTGGGTAATATTTGTCTGTAATACTCCCAATTGTTGACACCTCTCAAAAAATTCAGAGTTTATTTGTTGAGATATTTGCTCAAAAACTTCTTTTTGTTGTGCTTCAGTACCATTTAAGCGAGTTTCTATCTGCTGAAAACGCTCTAAAATTTGAGTAAATTCTGCATTCTGGCTACCGATATTAGCATTTCGCAGTTGTGCAATTTCTGCCTTCATTCCTGTGAGTAACTGCAACGTTAACCCCGCAAAGGCTTGTCCATCCTTGGCAAAATCTTCCTTAAGGGTTTCTTGCAAGGCTTTGGGGAAGGTGGTATAAAGCAGATCCACAACTTCTTGTTTAACCTCTTCCAGTATTTCAAAGCGTCCGTCAGGGTCGGCCATTAAATCGAGTTTGACAAAAATGCTGCGCCAGTCAGTAGGGGTAAGGATAGTTTCTGGGGTTAAACCTGCCTCAGTTGGGGTGATGACTTCGGAAAGTTGCCCTTCCATTAAGTCAGCATAACGTTGTTGGGAGAGTTCCCATTCTGCCAGACTTACCCAATTATCTTTTGCTTTTGTTGCGATTTTTTCTAAGTGTTTGCGAGTGGCTCTATGATATTGCTGATTTTTGGCTGCTAGAGTAACGACGGCTGCGATCGCTTTTCCCACTGCTTCCGTTAAATGTTTATTGCCTAATGCAACCGCTCCACTCCCCCTCGCATCAACTAACGCGTCGATCGCAGTTGCCGTATTCCCAGCCGCAACACTACTTAACGCAGTCCCTAAGACTGTCCCCCAAACAATTCCTTCTCCTGCGAGAAGCGATGAAACCACCAAGCCACCCAAGACACAGCCACTAGTAACAGTTAATTTAACAAGCGATCGCGCCACGTCCATAGATCGTTTATTTTGGGATTGCAATTTCTAGGATAAACGAGCAACCGAGGGGAGTCCCATTGAAAGGAAAGGGCGTGAGAAGATGAGTTTGGTAAAATCGAGCAAAGCCCTGGCTGTACTTGTATGGCGATCCAGCCTGTTGTTCATACCATTCATTGTATTAATCCAGATTGCCCTGCCCCGTATCCTCAACCAGGGGCGAATCGATTTTGCTTGAGTTGTGGCGCACCGTTGCGTTTGAGCGATCGCTATATTCCCCTGACTCGCCTCGGATCGGGAGGGTTTGCCCAAATTTACACCGTTTGGGACTTACAGACGCAAACCGAACGCGTCTTAAAAGTTCTGATTGAAACCGCCCCAAAAGCCATCCAACTGTTTGAACAAGAAGCGGCGGTGTTATCGCGCCTGCGCCATCCGGGAATTCCCCAAGTTGAACCCCAAGGTTACTTTCAAATTGTCCTCGGAACCGGAAACCAGATGCGCCAGTTACCCTGCTTGGTGATGGAAAAGATTACCGGGAAAACCTTAGATGAAATTCTCACCCATGACTACCCCCAAGGCTGCCCGGAAGCTTTAGTCATCAACTGGTTTAAGCAAGCCTTGGATATTCTGCAAACGCTGCACCACCAAGGCATTATTCACCGCGATCTCAAACCCTCTAACTTAATGTTGCGCCAAGGTACGGGGCAGTTAGTCGCCATTGACTTTGGCGGGGCGAAACAAATTGGCATGACAGGATCGGCTGCGAATAGTTCAACGCGCCTGGTGTCTCCCGGATATAGCCCTCCCGAACAGATCGTGGGCGAAGGCGTTAGCCCTGCAACAGATTTTTATGCTTTGGGGCGCACAATCATTCATTTACTCACGGGACAATATCCAGCAGACTTAGAAGATCCCACTACGGGGCGGCTGCGCTGGCGACATTGCGCGCCCGTGAGTGCAGGGTTTGCGGCTTTGTTGGATCGGATGGTGGAGTTGGATGTTCAGCAACGCCCAAGTTCTGTAGCAGATATTCAACAGGCTTTGCGGGTTGCACCCGTTCAACGCAAACCGAATATTGTCCAGTCTCTTCCCCGCCAACTCCTGAAACTGGCGACGCGATCGCTCAATTTGGCGTTTCACCTCACCTGGGGCACCCTAGCCGCCTGTCTGACTACGGTGTGGGAAATGGTTTTGGGAGGGTTGGGGGCCACTTTGGGGACGTTAGCGGGATTTGCGATCGCCTACGGTACGCCTTTAGGATCGGTGTTTGCCCAGTGGGTGGGGGCGCAGTTCCCAGGGTTACTAGGGAGTGCGGGGGTAGCTGTTGTACCTCAGTTAACGTTATTGTTTGCGATCGCCGGGATCGGTACGGCTTGGGGCATTAGTTTGGGTGGGGGATTTTCCCAAAAGCGGCGGTTATTATTTTCTGGAATTGCGGGCGCGATCGCTTTTGGCTTTGGCGGCTTGATTTTTCCTCTGTCTCTGGCAATTGGCACCATTCAAGGGATACTGATTTGGAGCGCGATCGCACCTGCTTTCATTGCCCTTTCGCTGGGCTTACCCAGCCATCACCTGATTCATGCCTTAATTTCAGGAATGGGGACTAGCAGCACGCTACTGGCGATTTTCTCCATCTTACAGGCCGTTTTTGCCAACCTCCGACCAGAGCTAATGGCGATCGCTCAAACCTTCGCCACCAGCCCCACAGGAACCGCTTTGGGTTTAAGCATCCTCTTCTTTAGTAGTTTCGCCATCCTGTATGCTCTCTGGCTTGGCATCAGCTACTATATCTGCGTTCCCCTGCTGCGCTTTTTGGGATGGCGTTGAGTTGTCTAAGTTACTTGACTTGGGTAACGCGCCAACTCAGTTTCATATTCAGCCAGAAATTCCACATCGTTACGATCGCGATCGCCAGTAAATTCGCAATATATCGACCGTTGGGTAACAGATAAAGGTCTAGAACATTGTAGGCAAAATTTAAGATCGCTACATTTAAAAACAGACCCAACGAACAGATCGCATTAAACTTCAGAAACCGCTTTAATCGTTTTTTCCAGCCTTGTTGACTGCGAGACAAGTCTCCGAATGTCCAAGCATCATTCCACAGAAAGTTATTAACAATCGCCACTTCAGCCGCGAGAATCTTACTCAGCGTGAGATTCCACCCCAGGGTACTCGGATCGCTCAGAAGATATAAGAACGTCATATCTACAAATACCCCACTGAATCCGACAATCCCAAATCGGAGAAATCGACCAATGGGCCATAAAGTAATTCGCAAGCGAACTAAATGCCGCAGGTATTCTACATACTGCTTCCAACTGACTTTACTATTACCAACTTGACGCTCCTGAAAGACATACCCCACTTCAGCAATATTGCGAATGCTACCTCGCCCCAATACTTCCACTAGAATCTTATAACCCAGAGGACTCAGATTTTGATTGGCGATCGCATTTCGGCGCACCAGAAAATATCCACTCATAGGATCGGAAACTCTCCCAATCACTTCCGGGAGAATAATTAACCCCAAAATTTGAGCGCCACGGGAAAGAACGCGTCGAATGAAACTCCACTCACTTACCCCTCCCTCCTCAACATGACGGCTAGCCACCACTAAGTCAACCTTGGGGTTCTTTTTCAGAAGCAGTAGCATCTTTAATAACACTTCAGGGGGGTGTTGTAAGTCAGCATCTATGATTCCTAAAATTTCGCCTCTAGCAACTTGCCATCCTCGAATTGCTGCGGTAGAAAGTCCGCGTTCTTCTGTGCGACGGACAACCCGTAAATTCGGATACTTAGATACGATTGATTCGGCAATTTCCCAAGTGCGATCGGGACTATTATCATCGACCACAATCAATTCATAATCTTTTCTTAAAACAGGATTTAACAAAGAGGTTAAGTGTTGAACGATCGGTACAATATTTTCAGATTCATTGTAAGTGGGCAGGACAATCGAAAGCTTCACCGGCTTTTGAACTTCTTCCTCTGGAATTTCAGGAATTATCAATTCCAGGTTCGGTGCGGAAGTTAGTATTTTTGCTGGATTTGACATGATAAATCTCAAGGCTTAATGCAACAACGACAAAGCTAAATGTTGATGAATAATTTCAAATTTAAGAACATAAAAAAACTAACGTCGCCTATATTCATAAAGTTCAAAACCATCCATTCTCATCGTCCCTGACAAAAATTGGCTGTGTTGCAGTTGATAATTGGATTGTAGAAGTGACTGCAACTGTTGTTTTTCCGATATTGAAGTTGTGGGAGACCAAATAGGATTAGCACTATCTAACCAAAAGATCCGTTGATAGATGGTGGAACTATCTGCCAGAACTTGGGTTAAAGCAGGGGATAAATCTGAAGCGGGTTGAGCCAAAAGCATCACCGGCAGTTGAGGTGGGATATAGTAAGCTAGTCGCAAAACGTGACCCCAAGCACGGGAATTAAGGATAATCAAAGTAGATTGATTGGAGTCAGCAATTAAGCGTTCATTTAAGTTTGTAAACAGAGTGCGATCGCGAAAAGCAAAATCAGCACCGCTAATTCCTATATAGCCAATTAAAATAACTGCGAGAAACCCAGGTTTCCATTTTTCAGAATTCTGTTCTAACCAGACTGTCAGTAATAATAAGTTTCCAGGAAGAATAAAAATAATACTTCGACCCAATCCAAATCCTAATGTAAATTTTCCAGTTAATATATCAACACTTAAAGCTAACAACAAAGTTAATAAGCCTAAAATCAGCGCGACAGTCAAAGAACGTCTATTTCTATCCTGTTTTGACCGCCATAAATGACCCGCCACTGCTAACAATAATCCTAAGATTAAACATCCAGCCAGAGTTGCACTACCTGGAGGTAAACTCGTTACCCAATCACCCAAAAGGAGTTGAATTCCCAATGTATCTACTATCCCTTGGGAATGCTTTAATAAAGTCGCGAAAAAACCGGGTAAAACATCAAAGCGATCTAAGTCTGCATTGCGTAATTGTTGCCGCGTTCCCCACCAAAACCACGGTAGCGTTATCAACCCAGCGATCGCCAGATTTAGATAATATTTCCACCAACGTTGACGATCGAGAAATAGCGCCAATACAGACAAGGTGACAAACCAGTATAGAAACAGGTAAAAGGTCATTAAACCTGCAACTAAAGACCCTATTAAGATTAAATGCCACCCGAAACCTGATAAACGATTTCGAGGTTGACGGCTAATTTCTAAAAGCGCCCAAGTGCTAAGAATAGCCCACAAAGGTAAAGGCGCATACATTCGCAGATTTAGAGAGTGGAATAAGTAAAAAGGGTTGACTGCTAAAAGTGCGGCAAAGATGAGTCCGCCTCGATGTCCTAATAGGGATCTGCCTAAACCATAGGCGCTGGCGATCGCAGCAATACTTAGTAGCATTCCTAAACTGCGGGTTGCACCTTCGCTATTGCCCAAAAGATAGAGCCAAATATGCTGACTTAAATAAAATAAAGGGGGATGAGGCTCAACGCCTACAATCCCCCGTAAAAGATCGGCAATGGTTTTTAAAAAATCCCCTACCCCAGCGATCGCAGGTAGGCTTAAAAGCTTTGTATAATCTGCTAAAATAATCGGAACATTGGGTGGAGGTTTGTAGGCGATTTTTTGACCTGTACTCAGCAACAGAGATAGGACTTCATCGTACCAAAACTGCCGCTGACTAACGTTGACAATTCGCCATAAAACACCAAAGGCGATCGCGATTATCAGCCAAGCTTCTAGCGTAACTTTACTTAGCAGTTGACTTTTAGGAAGTGCCTTGCTCATGTAAGTTCTTTTAGAGGGTTAACGCTTGATAATGATTGGGGTGGTATTTTTGCCTGAATCTTAACTCAGACTTAACTAAAATGGCAACTTTATAAAGTTATTCAACAATATAGTGTCTTAACTGTTTGAGTATGAATAGAACGCTATTGAAATAAAATTATGCTTGAAGATAGCGATCGCTCCATAAGTTCGTTGACTCATGGAGTGCATCATCCAAAGACTGATTGACTTTCACAGATCCTTGGCAGACTTTAAAAATTGATGGCTTCTTTCAAAGCCCGCTTTAAATCGCTGCTGATGGGGAGGTTTTGGACTTCTTGGCAAAGATTAGACTGCATTTCTCCATTTTTAACCCGTTCTTGATAAATTCCCACTAGCACAGCTTCTAAGCCATATTTAGCGAGGGCATCAGTTGCTAGACCGATAATGCCGAGAAATACAATTCCGCCAATCATACCACCAGGGCCTAACATCGCTAGGGCGGCTGTAATGGCGGCTGCACCTGCTAAACCTGTAGTCCCCATGACGATCATTAAAACAACGGCGGGAAAACCAATTGCTGCGGCTTTACGAACGAATTCATCCATTGGAAGGTTCCTAACGCTAACATTAGCATTCCCCAACCCCTCCTTAACCTAACGCTATCCACCTTTAAGGAGACTGCCAAATCTGCATTTCTTGGCCTGCACAGACTAGCATTTGACTATCTGGGCTAAAACCCACAATTCCCCCGCATTGATAATCTGTATCTAAATAGCTGATGCGGGTTTGGGTGGTTAAATCCCAGAGTTCGTTGCGAACCTCCAGGCTAGGATAGGCGAAGGTATTGACGACTAAGTATTGACCATTGGGGCTTAAGATTGCAGATTGGATGCCGACATCTTGCCACAGATTGCTGCTGAGAAGGCGGTGTAACTTTCCGGTGGCGACCTCTAGGCGATAGGTGCTACCTTGGTTGCCATCGGTGGCGATCGCATCTCCTCGATCGTTAAAGGTAATCGCAGGTTGAATACTCTTTAAATTAAACGTTTGCAGCAGTCGTCCCGTTTCGCTTTCCCAAATTTTCGCTTCGCTTTCGCTAATGCTGGCTAATAACTTACCATCTGGACTATAGGCGATATCGCGAACGGGTAAGCGATGCCCCGTTAGGGTTTTTTCGAGTTCTCCAGTTTCCCAATTCCAGAGTTTAACTGTTTGATCGACACTGCTGCTGGCTAGCGATGAAGAGTCCGCGTTGAGGGCGATCGCGCTGACAGCATCTTGGTGTCCTCTCAGGACGCGCAACGCTTCCCCAGTTAGGGGATTCCAAACTTTTAGGGTACTATCGCGATGGGCCGTAATCAGTCTAGGACGCAGCGTTGAGGTAAAAACAGCATCGGCGATCTGGCTGCTATCTTGCCCAAAACTACAAACCAATTGATTTGTGCTTAAGTCCCACAAGCGTACCCCAACCCCCGCCTGGACAAACAAAGTGCGATCGCCATTAAACCGTAGCGCATCCCATCCCGCCGTAGAGGGTTCCTCTAACGGTAGCGGCAAGCGATACAATAGGCGATCGGCGTTGGGTAACTCCCCAGACTCCTCTAACGGACGCATCGCCACGGGGGTGCAACTCGGTTCCGTTGTTACCGTTGCAGCAGGCAGAGATAACTCCCAAATTTGTAGGCTTTCAGCATCGGCTGCAATCAAAGTTTGACCATCGGCACTCGTCGCGATCGCGCTACAGTCGCTTAAAATTGCCCTAGCAGCCGGAAGTTGCTTGGCTTCCCCAGAATTAAAATCCCACAGTTGCAGCGGATTTTGACAAAAGACCACCGTTTCCCGTCCGGGAATAAAACTAACGCGATCGTCGCGAAATTGCTGCCAGCGGCGTATCCGTTCCCCCGCGCGTGGTTGCCAAATACTCATGCTGCCATCCGCACTTCCCACAACTGCATACACCTCACCGTCGGGGGCAAACCCCACCGCGTCCAAAATATCCGATAATTCTGTAAATTCTGGATTTTGGGCGATCGCCTTAAACGTTTGCAACTCTCCGGCGTGCAGATCCCAAACGCGCACGCTACCATCTTGCGATCCCGCCGCGATGCGCCTCCCCTCTGGACTAAAGACGACCGAACGGACAAACCCATCGCTAGACAGCGTTTGTTGCAATTGACCCGTGCTTAAATTCCACCGCCTCACCGTATTATCGCTGCTGCCACTGACTAAGCTTCTGCCATCAGGACTAATGGCAACGGACTGAACGACATCGGTATGGCCCCTCATTTCCCGGATGCGTTCGCCCGTTTGCACGTCCCATTGTTCAATTTTGCCAGAGGGATAAGCGCGAATCAGCGTTCGGCGATCGGAACTGATGGCGATCGCGCTAACGGGTTCGTCGGTATGCGTCAGCGTTCGGACAAGCCTCAACGGTTGCGAAGCCGTGGAAACAGCCGCCATACTCGGTTGGGGAAGCGTTGGGTTACTTTGGGCAAACCAGCGCTGTTCGGCCAGCATCGCAGCTTGCACAGCACTGCTGAGAAGCACCAGGAGGAAAAGTAATGAGGGGCGTTTCATGGAAATTTTGGCAGTTCAACGTCTCACCATCTTTAACGTTGACTCAAAGCTTGAATCCGAATGTTCCGCAAGCGATTCCCACATAGGATTGCTCAATCCTATTTTTCCATAAAAACTAGGTCTTCTGGCGCGGTTGTGAGACAGACTTTGTTCTGTTCAACCTCCACCACATAATCAAAGCCAGTGAGGTGCCCCTGGGAAAGGATTAAAATGCGATCGCGCCGAGTTTCCAAGTATTGAGAAAAGCCGCCTAGATCGTAGCTTCCCTCATTAATGGCCAAGTAGTCGAGCAATCTCCGAAAGAGTTTTGGCAAAATCACCCATTCTTCAGTCAGGCTTTCTAGATCCGCGACGATAAACCCAGCTTGCGTGCAATCTGCCGACCACAACCCGCACGCCTGCGATCGCGCTTGTTTCGTCGCCTGGGTCATTTCCTGCCGCAGATCGGGAAACAACTTTGAATAGAATGTCGGATAAGCTAAACCCGTTGCCAAAAGATGATAGTTGGCGCTTTGTTGCAGCAATGATTCATCGCAGTAAACTTCGCTGCCATCCGCCGCATCGAAATGTCCTTTAAAAACAAACGCGACCCCCCGACCGTAGGCATCAGCATAGCGCGTCAGAATATAGCCTGGGACTTGTTCGGGTTCGGCGATGGCGATCGTGTCATTGCGATCGCGTTCTACCGTCTCAAACCCTAGAAAACTCAACAATTCGCTGCAAGCCGCTTGAGCATATTTCCCAGGCTGCTTTTGTTTGCCAATCGTTCCAATTCGCGGTTGATAATGCGTTTCTAAGGCATCAATGCCATCTAAGCGCAACTGAGCGCCCCCTAAGCGATTGGCACGCACGCGCCCCAATTTTTTCCAAAGCTCCGGATTATCGGGGTAGAAGCGAATAGAATCGCCATCTGGAGAGGTTTTTAAGATGCGATAGCTACCTTGGATTAAATGCATGGGCATAACGATTCTCCCGGTTGCATAGTAGTGGGAATCCATAGCGTTAGGACAGAACCCAAGCTATAGAAACTCCTTTACCAAACCAAGGCTCTATTATCCTGACACTTCGCAAACAGATACCAGATTGCTCTCACCCCTTTTTTAATTTTGTTCCGATTTTGGGGCTTTGGCGGGCAAATAAATCATAAACGTCGAACCCTTACCCGGTTGACTGGCCACCAGAATATCGCCGCCCATCATTTGACAAAACTTTTGGGTAATGGTTAATCCTAAACCCGTTCCCCCATATTTGCGAGTCGTGGAAGCATCCGCTTGGGTAAAGGGTTGGAAAACCCGCGCAATTTGTTCTGAAGTCATGCCAATTCCCGTATCCGTCACCAAAAAGGTGATAAACGGCGACAAACTTGCCGAACTTAGACCATTGCTATTACTGTAATTATTGGCATCGGGCAAAACCTCCTCTCGGCTAACCATGAGGGTAATGGTGCCTTTTTCGGTAAACTTAGCCGCATTGCTCAACAAATTCAAGAGTGCTTGGCGCAGTTTGCTTGGATCGGCTTCCATAAAGCCAATCTCATCGGGACATTGCACCGAGAGGACATTGCTATTTTGGTTAATCATCGGTTGAACCGTATTCACCACTTCGCGAATTAACACCGGAATTTCAAAGGTTTCCAGGTGTAAATCCATACGGCCGGCTTCAATTTTAGACAGATCGAGGATATCGCTAATTAAGCCGAGGAGTTGTTGTCCAGCGGATTTAATCTTATCTAAGTCGCTTAACAGTTGGACTTGGCCGAGTTCTTCGGCTTCTTCCTGCATCATTTCGCTATAGCCAATAATGGCATTGAGGGGCGTGCGTAACTCATGGCTCATATTGGCCAGAAACATGCTTTTAGCGCGGTTAGCGGCAACTGCTGCTTCTTTATCGCGCTGCAACTCTTCGGTGCGCTTGCGCTCGGTGATATCTGCTAGCATGGCGAGGACGCAGGGAACCCCCTCTAAATCGATCAGTTCGCCAGAAAATAAGCAGTCGCGCAGTTCTCCAGATTTAGTTTGAATCTGAATTTCCAGGTTGCTAATTGCCCCTTGGCTGCTGAGAATTTGAGCCAGTTTGGTCGGTTCGGTGAACGGATGCGTCCAAATGAAGAGTTCCGTAGAGGTTTTACCGATCACCTCGCTAGCCGTGTAGCCCAATAAGCGCAGCAAGCTTTCATTGGCATCTAGAAAACGTCCCGCTTCTAGGGTGAGAATACTAATCCCAATCGGGCTAACGTGGAAGGCTTTAGAGAAGCGTTCTTCACTCGATCTTAGCGCCGCCTCAGCCCGCAGGCGTTCGGTGACATCTTGTACAGTTCCGGTGATGTGGGTTTCCCAAATTTTAGATTGTTCGGACACTAGGCGTTCCTCTCCATCAGGGCGGACGATCCGATAGTCAATTTTATGAGGTTTGCGCTCGTGGATGGTGCGATCGCGCGAAGTCTTCACCAAGTTGAGATCGTCGGGATGCACAAATTGGAGATAACTTTCTAGACTCGGTTCAAAGGCGATGGGGGTACAACCCAGGATGCGATACATTTCATCCGACCAGTACCATTGATGGCGGATCAGATCGTAATCCCAATTTCCCAAATGGGCGATCCGTTGGGCGTTGGCTAGACTCGCTTGGCGATCGCAAGAGTGTTTTTCGGCCATGCGTCGTTCCTGCACCGTGCTAGCCAATACAAGTGCAGTCACAATCATCACACCCAGAAAAATTTGGAGAGACAAGTAAGCTTGAGTCGAAGTCTGTGCAGATTCAAGAAAAGGACTGCTTTCTCTCGCCATTCCCCACAGCGCCAAACCCGATGTGAACAAGTTCACCAAGGAGGTTAAACGCGGCCCAAACCGCAAAGCAGCCCACGCAATTAAAGGAAAAGGCAGGTACTCTAAGGGATAGCGAGCCACCGCCGCCCGCGTGCGCGAGCAAAACACCAGCCAACCGATCGCTAAAACCAGAAGAATTAAAACGATCGCTTCCACAATTCGCCAAGGGTTGCGGCTAATGGGCGGCCAGTAGGGGCGACCGTTGGGATCGCCAATTGTCCAAGTTAGCAAAACCGGAGTCACGATCAAAATCCCAATCGCATCGGCCAGCCACCAAGTCCACCACACTTTGACAATACTCGCGTGAAGATTGGCATCATACAGGTAGCGGTTAAGGGTGCCAATGGTGGCATTGGCTAACGTCGCAAACCCAGCCGCCAGTAAGGTAAAGCCCAAAACATCTTGCAGGCGTTCTAAAGCTGCTCGAAAGCGAACCTTTTGCAAAAATGTGGCCCCTAAAACCGCTTGCAGCGTGACGCCAACCGCTAAACCCAAGGCTTGAAAAAAGCCCATCGGGATCGCGTCGCGCATCGCCCAACTGGGTTCTGTGAAAAACCAAAATGAGCCTAACGCAATACCGGGCCACAGCAGCCGACCTTGGAGGATCAACACCGCTTGCGCCACACCCGCCGCCGGCCACACCGAAGACGCGCCAGACTCAAAAGAGGGCACAAACAGAGTCAGTTGAGCCACGCAGTAGTAAGCCGCCGCCACGATCGCCACTGTAATGAGATACTGACACCGCTTTTTCTGGAGGAAGTTCACAGACAGTTTCCGGGTATGCAAGAAAGAAATACTCACTAGCAATGTTCAAAACCTACTTTCTGTCAAGCGATTATTGAATAACTGAACTGGAGTTAGACTGATATATCCGTTTGCTTCTAGTGGGAGGATAAGGTTGTTTTTGCGTGGAATAAACTAGAGTCGGCGAATCTGCGTTCTTGCGAACCGCACCACCGAAACTCCTTTACTTTGTCTAGTCTTCAATGAGAAGTTGTAGCTACGCCCTGAAAATGCACATTTAGACGATCCACACCGACCAGAAGGAACCAACTATTAGCAAGATAGCTTAATTCTCCAGGCAAACTGGGGAATTATCGCCCGTACTAATGGCGATATCCCTCGCCTAGTTTAGGGTTCCCGAATTAATCCTCCCTCTCAAGGGGAGAGTTGGAAAAATCGGATAAAGTTTATGAATAGTACCCATGAATCTGGAAAGCCAACAGCGAGTCATTCCTCGTTAAGGCGATCGCCCTCGTCCCCCCAGTCTGAACTCGAACAGCAACAAGCGATCCTGGCGGCTTTAGAACTTCAGTGCGCCGAACGAGAGTTAGAACTCATTACTCAAGTCAGCGAGTTACGCCAGTTTGAACAAGATTATTTTCAAACGATCGGTAAGCGCTGTGTAGAACTCGATCGCGCTGAAGCCCAACTCGCCGAATATCTCACGCATTTACACCCCAAAGATTTGCGGCTGCGACAGCGCGCCCAACAAGCTTGGACAAAAGCCCAAGAGACGGAAGCCGCCAACCGCGAATTGCCTTTAGAGGGGGTAGTTCATTTCCGCCCTTCAGAAGGGCTAAAAAAGCTGTATCGAGAAGTTGCCAAACGCATTCACCCCGATCTGGTGACAGATGAAGCGGAACGCCAGCGCCGTTTAGAATTAATGATTGCTGCTAACCGCGCCTACGAACAAGGCAACCCAGAAGTGCTTGAAGCAATTCTCGCGGGGTGGGAGGATACCCAGGGTTGGCAGCAAAGCGAAACCCCAGATGCTCAACTGTTACGCACGCGCCGTCAAATCGAACAAATTCAGCTACGCTTAGTGGCGATCGCCTCTGAATTGAGCGAACTCCAAAATTCTGCCCTAGCCCAACTCCACGCCCAAGCCCTAGAAGTCCAAGCCCAAGGTCGAGATTTACTCGCTGAGTTAGCCTTTCAGTTAGATGAGGAAATTGCAGCCATAGAACGCCATACGCAAGAGATTAAAAGCAAATTAGCCCTCTAAACTCACGACCGGGATCGTGCAAAGTCCCCCTTCAAGCAATAATAAAAGAACTCCCAATTCCCAATTCCCCTCTTCCCCAACTCCCAACTCCCAACTCCCAACTCCCTTCTTCCCCATCCCCCCACTCCCAACTCCCAATTCCCTTCTTCCCACTCAGCACTCAGCACTTTCAACTCAGCACTTTGCTATATGAGCGAAGAAACCAACCTAGTCAAGTCCGCCCATTCCGGGTTAATTCGCTATTCTTCAACCTTAGTCCGTCGGGGTTTAGATTTAGTCCATCAAGTGGCAAGCACGCCCATCGCGGCGGAAGTTCACGCCCATCGAATGCGCCTGAGTCAGTTGCAGCAACAGGCTTGGGAATGCGCTTATCGGATCGCGGCGCATGAAGGCGGGGTGTATGCGATCGCCCTTGCCCCAGATGGCGAAACCCTTGCTAGTGCTGGAGATGACGGCTTAATTAAACTTTGGCATCTCTACACGGGGGAGCCATTAGGAATCCTTAAAGGTCATACTGAGGCGGTTTTATCCCTGGCGTTTCATCCCAAAACCAAATTTTTGGTCAGTGGCAGCAGCGATGCTACTTTGAAGATTTGGAGTTTAGCGACAGAGCAGCCGCTTTATAGTATCAAAGCTCACAAAGATGCGATTAGCGCGATCGCCCTGACTCCCAACGCCTCCACCCTAGTCAGCGCCAGCCACGACAAGACGGTTAAACTCTGGAACCTCAAAACGGGCAAACTCCAACGCACCTTTAAGCACTCGCAAGAAGTCCTTTCCGTTGCCCTAAGTGCCGATAGTCAAACAATCTTCAGCGCCACGGCGAACGAAATGAGAGCATGGCACCTCGAAACCGGAAAGCTTCTCTACCAATGCGATAACGGCGACGCCCCCCTCACCCTCTATCAAGATACCCTGGTTAGCAGTCATGAAGGCACCTCCATCCATGTCTGGCAGCACCAAACCGGAGAACTCCTGGACGTGCATTATGGATATTGGAACTTAACCACCCTCACCCTCAGTATTGACGGGCATTTACTCGCCAGTGGCAGCGAAGACGGAACGGTGAAAGTCCTAGACTTACAAACCGGAAAACTTTTGCATATCCTAGCCGGACATGAGGATAGCTCCTGGTCAATCTTAATGCCCAATCGTCAAACCCTGGTCAGTGCCTCAGAAGATGGTACGCTTCGCATCTGGCAAGCCAGTCAAGCAGCAGAAGCGATCGCCTCTGTAGAATGGCAATGCGTTTATACGCTCAGAGGACATGGTGACTGTATTTCAGGCTTAACCTTTACCCCGAAGGGCTTGCAGCTTGCTAGCAGTAGCGAAGATGGCACCATTCGCCTCTGGAATCCTTATACAGGCACTTTACTGCATACCTTTGAAGGGGATACCGGGGGAGTCTATGAAGTGGCTGTCAGCCCCGATGGACGCCTATTAGCGAGTAGCGGTCATTTCGAGAATTCACTTCAGGTCTTTGAGATAGAAACCCAAACTCAACTTTACCAGTTGCAGGGCTTTGGGCATCTGATTATCAGTCCAGATGGAGAACGATTAATCAGTAGCGGCGGCGGAATTAAGGTTTGGGACTTAAAAACGGGTGAATGCCTGCGGACGCTATCTCCCCAGAGTAGCGTTATTCAACCGATCGCGCTGAGTCCCGATGGACAAATGTTAGCGAGTGGCGATCGCCAAGGTAAAATTTCCCTATGGAACCTGCCAAAAGGCGAATTGTTACAAGTCTTTCTCAGCCATAGCGGCAGTGTAGAAGCTTTAGCCTTCAGTCCAGACCGTCAAACCCTCGTCAGCGGTGCAGAAGATACCCAAATTCGAGTTTGGAATTTGCAGTCTGGAACAGTCATGCGAACCCTATCGGGACATTCTAGCCCTGTCACCTCCTTATCGTTCAGCCTAGGAGGACAAACCCTAGTCAGTGGAGCCACAGAAGTCTTGATTTGGGCATTCGATAGCGGAGAACTCCTGGGTAAACTTGACCGAGGCGCAGTCTCTCCCGTTGCCTTTAGCCCAGACGGTCACACAGTTGCTAGCGGTTACGACGATGGTAATAACTACAGCACCGTAGCGATTTTACAGCAAGTTCCAGTTTGGGACAGCCATCGGCAGAACCCCAAACAAACCTAAATATTTCCCAATAGAGCTAACGTCATCGCCTAAAATGCCCTATAAGTGGCTTTTCCACACTCCATCAGGAAATAAAGGCATTTTTGACGCTATGGTTAACACGGCTCCTCGCTTCCGCGACTTAGAAACCCACTGGGCCCGCACTCCCATTGAAGCCCTAGCCGCGCGAGGAATTATCAGCGGTTTTCCGGATCAAACCTTTCGACCCAACGACCCCATCAGTCGCGCTCAATTTGCGGCGTTGATTCAAAAAGCCTTCCCGCGACCGCAGCAACGGCCCTACGTTGCCTTTACCGATGTTCCCACCAACCACTGGGCCGCTAATGCCATTAAAACCGCTTACGAAACGGGTTTTTTAGCAGGATATCCCAATCGCCTCTTTAAACCTGACGAAGGCATTCAGCGAGTACAAGTTCTAGTAGCCCTTGCAGGGGGATTAGGGATTATTGTGAACCCAGCCCTGAAAGCCAGACTGCCCGAACTCTATCAAGATGCTAGCCAAATTCCCGCCTATGCGATCGATCGGGTTGCAGAAGCCACGGGAGCCTCAATGGTGGTCAATCATCCCAACGTGAGAATGCTCAACCCTCTACGCGCCGCCACCCGTGGAGAAGTCGCCGCCATTATCTACCAAGGTTTGGTCTACGAAAAACGGGCCCCCGAAATCTCCTCAACGTTTATTGTCAGACCCCCCCAACTCGAACCCCCCGTTCAACTGGTGAATGTCAGCCATCGGCGGGAGTTTCGCGGCGTTTGGGTGACATCGGTCTGGAATGTAGACTGGCCCTCTAAGGCGGGTTTACCCGTGCAGCAACAGCGAGACGAACTGATTCGCATTCTCGACCAAGCGGCCGCCACCCACCTCAACGCGGTAATTTTGCAGGTCAGAATTGAAGGGGATGCACTCTATCAATCCAGCTTAGAACCTTGGAGCCGTTGGTTAACTGGACAGCAAGGGAGAGCGCCAGAACCCTTTTATGACCCCCTAGAATTCGCAGTTGCAGAGGCTCACAAACGTAACTTAGAGCTTCATGCTTGGATTAACCTCTATCGCGCTCAAATTACCCTCAATAGCGGCCCAAATGTGGCTCCCCACATGGCGGTGATTCATCCCGAAACGATTTGCAAGTTTGATACGCAACTCTGGATGGACCCCGGTCAAAAGCGGGTGCAAGACCAAACGTTTAATGTGGTTATGGATATCATCCAGCGCTATGACGTGGATGGGATTCACATTGATGATTATTTCTATCCTTATCCGATTGCGGGCGTCACGTTCCCCGATGAAAATACTTATGCGGCGTATGTGGCAGCAGGCGGAAGACTCAGCTTAGGAGATTGGCGTCGAGATAATGTCAGCTTGTTAATTCAACGCATTTGGAATGGAATTAAAGCGACTAAACCCCATGTCAAGTTCGGGGTGAGTCCGTTCGGAATTTTCCGTCCGGGAGAACCCGAACAGATTCGCGGTTTAGATGCTTATGACCAACTGTACTCGGACTCTAAGAAGTGGCTAGAGCAAGGTTGGATTGACTATTACGCGCCGCAGCTTTACTGGAAAATTGAGCCACCCGCCCAAAGTTATCCGGTTTTGCTGGACTGGTGGCTCTCCCATAATCGCCAAAAGCGCCATATTTATGTGGGAAATCGGATTACGCGCTTGGATGCGACAACCTGGCCGGTTTCGGAAACGCTGCAACAGGTGGAAATCAGCCGCAATCGCGCCAATCAGTTATCGTTGGGCAATATTTTTTACCATGCCAGTATTTTTCTAGAAAATCGCCTGGGGATTGTTGATAGCTTGAAGGCATCTCCCTACAGTCAGGTGGCGCTGGTACCTACGCTGTCATGGTTGTCCCAAACGCCGCCTCCCCACCCCACTGAGGTGACGGTTAGGGAAGGCCGGCTGAGTTGGAAAGCGCCTACCAATACGACGATTCGCGGTTGGACGCTGTATCAGCAACAGGGAACTCAGTGGCAGTTATCCCAGATTCTTAATGCTCAAACGACTTCAATTCCCATCCAGGCGGGAACCTACGCACTCTGTACGGTGAACCGAGTGGCAGTGGAGAGTATTGGGGTGAGGGTAGTGGTTTAATGAGTTGTTGAGATGGGGGTGCAATAAGTGCGATCGCGACTCTCAAGTTTTTCTAATGACTTGCTATCATTCGTCTAGCTTGAGCCAGTAGTTTGGCTGTTTGTTCGTTGAGTGCTTGCTCTTCAGACTCAAGTTCTTCAATACGAGCATACAAGACTTCAAGCTTTTTCTCAGGAGGTAATCCTTTCAAATTTTTCATAAAGTAATAAGTTTTTGACGAGAGAATAGGGCTGCTATTAACCTGGGTTTTCGGGAGGTTTGGGAAGGGGGGGTCGCCAAGCGGGGAAGCCATCGAACCCCATATTGCGGGTATAGCGGATGGGGTTTGACCCGTCGGCGTTCATGACGTAGATTTCAAAGTTGCCGTCGCGGTTGGAATGGAAGGCGATTTTGCTGCCATCTGGCGACCAGGCGGGGCCGGCGTCGCGTCCGGGATGGTTGCTGAGGCGGAAGAGTTCTCCGGTTTCTAAGTCTAAGGTAAAGATTTCGGCGATGCCGTTACGGGTGGAACTGAAGGCGATGAAGTAGCCGTCGGGGGACCAGGCGGGGTGGATGTCGTCTTCTGGGTTGTTGGTGAGGTTGATGGGGTTTGACCCATCGGCGTTCATGACGTAGATTTCGCGATCGCCATCTCGATCTGTGGTAAAAGCAATAAAGCGACCATCGGGCGACCACTCCGGAAAGCGATCGCTAGCCCGATTATTGGTTAAATTAATTGGGTTCGACCCGTCCGCATCCATCACATAAATTTCGTCGTTCCCCGTCCGGTCGGAAGAAAAAACGATGCGCCGACCATCTGGCGACCAAGCTGGCGAGGTATCTCCCCCAGGTGTCTTGGTTAAGTTCACCTGATTGGTGCCATCGGCGTTCATGCGGTAAATCTCAGCATCGCCATTACGGAAGGAACGAAATGCTATAAACTGACCGTCTGGCGACCAACTCGCCGTCGCATCATCCGCCGGGTGATTGGTGAGGTTCAGCGGTTGAGAACGTCTGGGTTGAAGTAAGTAAACATCTTCATTTCCCCGACGGTTAGACACAAAGGCAATTTCTGAAGTCAGGGGTGGGGTACGGGTTCTGGCGTCTCCCGGTTGGGCGAAAAACGAGCCAACCCACAGAAATAATAATAATCCGATGACGCTAATGTATCGCTGAGTCCGGCTTGACATGAGTTCTTATCGCTCCTTCTACCCCAATTTATAGCAAACCTCGTGCTACAGACCCGATAGAATTTACGACTTCCCCAAAGCTGAATAAGATTCCACCTATCCTATTTCAGGATAAGCAGAATCTTACTCAGTTGATGTACCCGCGATGGAACTTAGTCCTCGTTCTAGCCGTTCACAATATTCCCACCGTTGGGGTGTAAGATTTGACCGGAAATGTAGGAGGAGTCGTTAGAAGCGAGGAAGACGTAACAAGTTGCCACTTCTTCCGGTTGTCCTGCGCGTTTCATTGGGACTTGTTTGCCAAAAGAGGCTACTTTCTCTTCGGAGAAGGTGGCGGGAATCAGCGGCGTCCAGATGGGGCCAGGAGCCACGCCATTAACTCGGATGCCTTTTTTGACCAAACTTTGCGACAAAGAGCGTGTAAACGCAACGATCGCGCCCTTGGTGGAGGAATAATCGATTAAGCTGGAGTTCCCTTGGTACGCTGTCACCGAAGTGGTGTTGATGATGGCGCTTCCCTCTTTGAGGTGAGGCATTGCGGCCTTGGTGAGGTAAAACATCGAAAAGATATTGGTGCGGAACGTGCGTTCTAATTGCTCTGCACTAATCTCTTCAATGCTTTCCACCGGATGCTGTTCGGCTGCATTGTTTACTAAGATATCTAATTGACCAAAGGCTTTAACGGTTTCTTCGACCAACTTTTTACAAAAAGATTCATCGCCAATATCGCCAGCCAGGGTAATTGCTTTACGACCTTCCGCTTCAACCAATTCCTGGGTTTTCTTGGCGTCTTCGTGTTCGTTTAAATAGGCGATCGCGACATTTGCCCCTTCTTTAGCATACAAGATGGCAACTGCACGGCCAATGCCGCTATCTCCCCCAGTAATTAAAGCGACTTTCCCGCTTAATTTATTCGCTCCTTGATAGGTTGATTCTCCCGATTCGGGTTGGGGAGTCATTTCGGATTCTAAACCCGGTTGCCTGTCTTGCTTTTGAGGCGGTTGAAGTTGTTGCTCGGTCGGCATAAAATATTCTCTGAATCCTGCTTTCTCATTTCCGAGAGTATCGAGAGCGTTCGAGAGATTAATCAGCCTGAAGAGGGAAAGCGCTAACCGTTCCCCTCAGCCTCTAGAAAGAGTTATCCTAGCAGCAATTTGTTCGCTCTATAGCCATCCTAAATTCAGGGGTTTCGTGCTTATTTGGGTTGCCATGCCGGATATAAATCTTCACTACTGCTATTGGTGATATTTTTCAAATTAGAACCATCGGCGGCAATCGTATAAATATCAATTTGTCCATTTTCTTCCGAGTGAAAAGCAATCTGTTTGCCATCAGGAGACCAAGACGCAACTCCATCATATCTGGCTACATTGCGAGTCACATTTTGCAAGTTAGAACCATCCGCATTCACCACAAAAATTTCACTGCGTCCATTGCGGTTAGACAAAAAAGCAATGCGTTTGCCATCAGGTAGCCAAATGGGAGATCCTTCTTGGGAATTAGGGCTGCGGCTGACATTTACAACGTTAGAACCATCGGCGTTCATGACGTAGATTTCTCGATTTCCATCCCGATTAGAATAAAACGCAATTTTACTGCCATCGGGCGACCAAGTAGGGGCGCTATCTGTATTTGAACTGCGGGTTAAATTAATCGGATTGGTGCCATCAATATTCATTTTATAGATATCAAAAGCACCGCTGCGATCGGATGCAAAAATAATAGAACGACCATCCGGCGACCAATTGGGGACAATATCGTCTGAATTGGTACTTCGGGTTATATTTGTAGGGTTAGAACCATCCGCATTCATGATATAAATATCGCTTTTGCCGTTACGATTGCTCATAAAAGCTATTTTTCGACCGTCGGGCGACCAAGCGGGAAATTCATCGTCGGCGGCATGATTGGTTAAGCGCGTAATATTCGTTCCGTTGGCTTCCATGAGGTAAATTTCATAGTTACCATCGCGGTTAGAAGTAAAGGCAATTTTAGTCGGAGTTGGGGGCGGCGTGGGATTTTGGGTTGTAGGAGGTGAAGATTGATCCTTATCGCAGGCGGTGAGAATGAGGAGGACTAGCAAGAGGCTAGCAATGGAGGTGAGTTGAGAGAAGGGGGGACGCATTTTTCCCGATCCAAATATAAGTTTCTCATTTATTGTGGACGGGTGCGATCGCGCTGACAGTTCCCCCTATTCCGCCCTCTCCATTGTCACAATTGCAGGCTAAACCACCCGGTTCTGTCGCAGACATTCCCGATACCAAGCAAAACTGGCTTTGGGGATGCGCTGCTGGGTAGCATAGTCAATGTAGGTAATGCCAAACCGTCGGTCATATCCCCAAGCCCATTCAAAGTTATCCATTAAACTCCAAACAAAATAGCCCTTGAGGGGATAGCCTTCGCTCGCGGCCCGATGTGCCGCTTTCAAATGTTGCCTAAGATAGAGAATGCGATCGCTATCCATTACTTCTCCATCCACTAGCCGATCTTGCGCCGCGCAACCATTTTCCGTGACAATAATCGGTAAGTCAGGCCGTCCCAGGGTTTCGCTAACATGGCGAATTCCCCAATACAGGCATTCTGGGACAATATTCAGCCAAGGCATATGTAAGCGCGGATAGCCGGGAGGTAGGGGGAGAAATTCGTAACCCTCGGCATTATCAGCCGCCCGCGTATAGACTCCAGAGTAGATATTAAAGCCTAACCAATCGATGGGTTGATGAATCGTTTCTAAATCTCCCGGCTGGATATCCGGAACTTGGGAACCCAATTTTTCGAGTAAAGCTGGACTGTAGTTTCCGGTGAGGGCGGGAAAAATCACGCCGCCATTGGTTCCGTAGGTATGGAAGGCTTTCTTCGTCGCTTCAATGTCCCCAGGGGTTTCCATCAGGGGAACGGTGACAGAAATATTATCGACCAAACCCACCGTACAGGGAACTGGAGAGGCGGCGCGAATGGCCTGACAGCCTAAACCATGCGCCAGTAAAGCATGGTGGGAGGTCTGCCACACCTCTTTTACTGTTTTAACGCGGGTTCCGGGGGCGTGGGGCGGGTCTTCCTCTGCGCTATACCCCATGTGGGTAAAGCAGAAGATTTCGTTAATGGTCATCCATTGGGAAATGCGATCGCCCAAACGACTCACTACGGCGGTAACATAGTCTGCATAATCGCGGGCCATTTCCCGGCTGCGCCAAGACCCATACAAGTCCTCTAAGGCTTGGGGACTGTCCCAATGAAATAAGGTGGCGTAGGGGGTAATTCCTGCCTCTTGCAAGCGGTCTAGCAGGCGCTTATAAAAGTCGATTCCCGCTTCATTCACCTGTCCCCGACCGTCTGGGATGATACGCGGCCAAGCAATGCTGAAGCGATAATTTTTAATCCCTAGCTGCACCATTAACTCAATATCTGACTCGTAGCGGTGGTAATGGTCGCAGGCGGTCATTCCGGTATCGCCATTGAGGACTTTACCCGGAGTGGCGCTAAAGGTATCCCAAACGCTGGGTTTTCTCCCGTCTTCCGTAGCCGCCCCTTCTATCTGATAGGCCGCCGTTGCAGCCCCCCAGAGGAAATCATCGGGAAATTGATAACTTGACATCATTTCGATTCAGAATTTATTGCGAATTGTGACTGCTGCATCCGTAATTCTGCGGGGGATGCGGGGTCGAATTTGAAACTTTTGTAGGGAAGGCGCGATTTGGCTCAAGTCTCGCTATTCTATAAAACAGGGCTAATCGTTCGCTCTCTACAGGAGTTGCAGTTAGCAAGCTGCGATCGCATCTTGCTGAAGCTAGGCTAAGGAGTTTGAGGTAAACTCATCTCCGGGAGTGGTTAGGCTGACAGGGATGGCGGACATTTACATCACCATACGAAACCAGGATAATCATGCGTTAACATCAATTGATGGCGTTGCTTTTGCGATTTTAATCCGTCAGAATGGGAACGCGATCGCCCAAGAGGACGTTGAATTAATCCACGCTGATGCGAATTTCGATAGTCTGCCCCTCGGTCAGTACAGCGTAACGGTTAAGCATCATCAAGTTGAACCACCAGAAGCAACCTATGACCTCACGATTGAGCATGAGGATGAAGTAATTTTACTCATCTTTTTTTACCTAGAGCCAGAACGGGTTTTGCTGCGGATACAAGCTGATGTAGAAAAGAGATTGTAACGATGGATATCAAGGGTACTCCTCACCACTCGATTAAACTGTTTCGCTATCGAGTCCATTGTTTGGCTAAGGAGCTTTGGAAGGAAAAAGACCCCGTGTGTCGGGTTAATTTAACGTTACAACTTGCTGATGCAGTCACTTCCCTCGCCCGGTTAGAAGTGCAAGAAGCCAAAAAATGCCAGCACAGTAGCTTGAGCGCTTCCGATTCTGAATTCAATGAGCTTTAATATTCTTGAGGATCGACTCCAAGCGATCGCAACTGTTCTGCAAGGCGTTGGGCGCGTAATTCAGCATCCTGTAAGCGTTGTTCCGTCTCTTGTAAGCGTTCTTGCGACTCCTGTAAGCGTTCTTCCGGCGTCAAAAATCGTTCGCCCCGTTCGTCAAACCAGTACAGCCACTCCCGCTTAATTCCTAAATAAGTCCCTTCCGCCCGACCTATTCCTAAGCCAATTTGCGCTAGCCAGACGGGTTCGCCAGAGAGTAATTCATACACCCCATCCACTAACTGATACACCTCTAAGCGAGGCTTGCGGCGGCGGCGCGGATTATAGACTGCATAATATAGCACCCCCAACTCCCCATAGCTCTCCTTTTTGCGGCTATACTCGCCCCGGTAAGTTTCCGAAACAACCTCCACAACCAGTTGAGGAATAACCCGTTCTTCCCACAGCACGTAACTGAGGCGCAAGTCGGGATCGAAAACCCGTTCTACTCCAAGACTCAAAAAACCATCAGGAATAATCGGCGGTTCGTCTGGGTGGTAATAAATTCCCATATCTACCCCAAAGAACCAATCCCAGCGATTAGGCCAAATTAAAGCCAAAATACTTTTGAGCAAACCTGGAATTAAATCTTGTAATTCATTGTCCACAGGAGTATCGTCAGAATCAGGTAAATCTTCTGCTCCCGGCCAGTGCAGCTTTGGATCGTAGCTAAACATAGCAGAGTGAATTGCAACTCATTTCAATTTTAATGGTATTTTTCCCAACAGTCAGCGTTGACTTATGAATTCTCCCCTGCATCCTCGCAAAATTTTAGTAGATACCGATCCGGGTGGCGATGATATTTTTGCCTTACTCTGGCTGCAAAGTTTAGCCAAACAAGGTTTAGCTGAAATCGTGGCAATTACAACCGTAGATGGCAATGTCCGAGCCAAGTATACCTTTAACGCTGCCAGTAAAATCCTTTCGGTTTGCGGTTTTCCCGAAGTAGAAATTGGACGCGGCGTTCCCTTCCACGAACAAGAAGTAGAAGATGCCGCTTATATTCATGGTGCGGATGGTATGGGCAATCTTTCTCCAACCTTACCCGAACCCATTCAACAGTTTGAGACGGCTCGCTATGCTGATGAAATCTTAATTGAAAAACTCAATGAAAGTCCCGGAGAAATCACCTTAGTTACCCTAGCACCTCTGACAAACTTAGCCGCAGCCGAGCGCAAACAGCCGGGAATTCTCAAACAAGCCAAAGAAATTGTGATGATGGCAGGGGCTTTTAATTGTCCGGGAAATGTAACACCCCATGCGGAGTTTAATATTGCCTATAATTCGGAAGCGGCTAATGTTGTTTTTAACTCGCGTCAGGATCTCATTGTGCTGCCAATGGATGTCACCATGCAACTGATTTTTACAGAGTTAATGGCGCTAGATGTTTATCAAACCCAACCTGAAAACCCAATTGCAAAATTTATCTTCTCCCTAACTCAATTTATGAAGAAAACCGCGATGGCTTATAAAGAAACGCAAGGCCAAAAAGGCTTTATCGTTCACGATGCTGTCACTTTAGCCTATTTGTTCTATCCCGAAACCTTGCTACTCCGTCGCGCTCAAGTCAGCGTAGAAACGCAAGGAAAATATACCAGAGGGAAAACCTTATTAGATAATCGTCATTTGCCTAAAAATCAGCCAAATGCGTTTGTAGCGTTACAAGTCGATGCGGTGAATCTATTAGCAGTCTTAGCTGAAGATTTAAAGCGGTTATTGAGTTAAGATAGATGACACAGCACACTAACACGGCTCGTTCGCAATGGGTGAAGCGAGAATAGGATTGCCCTTTTTTCAACCTAATAATTATTATCTTTTCAACTATTACTCTTATGAATGACCATACTTATTCAACACAGCCCCATTTTCCAGATAATGAATATTTTAAAAGACTCGTTTTTCACTTTAGAGAACTTAACAACGATATGGTAGCCTTGACCAGAGACGCTGAAAAGCTAGCCACGATCGCTCCAAACTCTCCTCAAGCTTTTTGGGATCTTCGTTCCGGAATCAACGACCTTATGATTGGAATTGAACACGATATTTTTCATCATCTGAGTGAAGCTATTGAGTTAGCTCATCAGATAACGAAAAAGAAATCACTTTCAGAATTGTTAGAGAAAATTACTTTGTTAGAGGCAGAGTTCAATCCTGAGAACAGCTCTCTACTGAGTGACAAACAAGCTGAAAACCCCAGAAGGTTAATCATAGGTCTACAAAATCTTACCTTAGACATTCGTCGGGTTCTGAAAAAAATTAATTGTACTCCTTGGGATAAACAAGGAGTAAATCAGGATTCAGAGCAATTAGAAAGTTGTCTGAAACAACTGACTGAAATTTTAGTTGATAGAGCACTACCCTGTGCTAGGAACTTGTATTTGCAGGCATTTCAACTTTACCAAATAACTGATGAATTCAGTGCCATTGAGGAATCATAACAGAAAATTTCAAGCACTCCTTTGAGAATAGAGAATCATAGTGAATCTATCAGATTCACTATCTGTTCTCGTTGTGGTGCAAAGCTTAATATTGATGATTAGTATCCCAAGCCCCTTTTTCTCATACTCTGAGGACAAACAAATAAAGATATTTTCAAAAACCGGAGAGATTAAGGTATGCCTCTGCACTTAAGTTTTGAGTACGAAAAAAGAGCGGAATTGGTGAAAGAACTAGAAATAATATCCCCGCTTCATAGATTAGCCTTTGCGGCTTCAATTTGCGAGAGGATGCTGCCGAATTACAGCGCTCTTGCTAGGGAGACCAAAAGCGACCCTTTTGTGCTAAGAAAAGCATTGGACGAAGTTTGGCAAATCCTGCAAGGAAAAGCAGTGGATGCTAAGATTATTAATCGGTTAATTGATGAGTGCGAATGTGCAAGACCAGAGGAAGGCGATCCCTGGTTCTACCTTTACGAAGGTTCAATGGCTGTTGTTACTACTTGCTATGTTTTGGAAGCCTGTCTCGATCCGACTCCGCAGAGCATTGCCCGAGTAGCAGAGCGTGCTGAAGTTAACCAGGGCACGCTAGAGAGGAGTCTCTACGGCGACCCAAATTAAAAGCCCCCCTAATGTGTCAGGTTTAGGGGGGCTTTTTAGGGCGAATTAATTCACTTTTATAGATTCGCCATTACTGCTTTAGCCGCTGCTAAAGTCTTCTCGATATCTTCCTCAGAGTGAGCGATGGAGGTGAACCCGGCTTCAAACTGAGAAGGCGCTAAATAGACGCCATGTTCTAACATCCCACGATGGAAGCGCCCAAACTTCGCCAAGTCCGACTTCTTCGCATCTTCGTAGCTGTGAACCGGCCCTTTGGTGAAGAAGAAACCAAACATGCCGCTAATATGACCGCCACAAGCTTCATGACCCGTTTCGCTAGCAATGGCGAGCAGACCTTCAATGAGCTTTTTGGTCATTTTATCGAGATATTCGTAAGTCCCTGACTTTTGCAGCAGTTCTAGGGTCTTAATTCCGGCAGTCATCGCGAGGGGATTACCTGATAAGGTTCCGGCCTGGTACATTGGCCCGGCGGGTGCTACTAGAGACATGATATCTTTACGACCGCCATAGGCTCCTACGGGTAAACCACCGCCAATCACTTTACCCAAGGTGGTGAGGTCTGGGGTAATGCCAAAGCGTTCTTGTGCCCCACCGTAAGCGATGCGGAAGCCAGTCATGACTTCATCGAAAACGAGTAAGGCTTCATTTTCTTGAGTAATCAGGCGCAGACCTTCTAAAAAGCCAGCATCCGGGGGGATAAAGCCAGAGTTGCCTACAACGGGTTCTAGGATGACTCCGGCGATTTGGTCGGGATGTTCGGCAAACAGAGCTTTAACGGCTTCTAGGTCGTTGTAGGGGGCGGTGAGGGTGTTAGTGGTGGTGGATTTGGGAACGCCGGGGGAGTCGGGTAGGCCGAGGGTGGCGACGCCGGAACCGGCTTTCACCAAGAACATGTCAGCGTGACCGTGATAGCAGCCTTCAAATTTGATGATTTTGTCCCGTCCGGTGAACGCCCGCATTAACCGGAGAACGGACATACAGGCTTCGGTTCCGGAGTTGACAAAGCGTACCATTTCGATGCTGGGTACGGCGTCAATCACCATTTGGGCTAGCACGTTTTCGAGGGCGGAGGGGGCCCCGAAGCTGGTGCCTTTATCTAAGGCGCTGTGTAGTGCCGAAATTACATCGGGATGGGCGTGTCCGCAAATGGCGGGGCCCCAACTGCCTACGTAGTCGATGTATTGGTTGCCATCTACGTCCCAGATGTAAGCGCCTTGAACGCGGTCGAAGACAATGGGTTTGCCCCCAACAGATTTAAAGGCTCGGACAGGCGAACTGACGCCACCAGGCATGAGTTTCTGGGCTGCGGCAAAAATTTCTTCAGATTTGGCAGTATTAAAGGTCGTGGCAATCAAGGTTCTCTCCTTGTTGTTAAAATATCTAGACTTTTAGGAGGCAGGATGCTGAAGTTTAAGGAATTCAATAAAGGTGAGAGTACCACCAAATTCAACACGATTAGAAGATCTGCCTCCTAGGAAACGCTCGGTAAAATGATGAGAACTGAAACTTCATGCGGGTCGTCTCTTTGAGAAGCCAGCAATGATACTCTAATCACAGTAGCCTAAAACGTATTCCTTCTTACACTCATGTCTTCCCCGCTTTCTGCGAATTTCTTGCAAGCGATCCCCGTTGACCAAATTCGTTACAACGAACAAGGGTTGGTGCCTGCCATTGTCCAAGATTATCTCGATGGGACGGTGTTGATGATGGCATGGATGAATGCCGAATCGTTGCAAAAGACGCTGGAAACGGGTCAAACTTGGTTCTGGAGTCGATCGCGATCGCAATTTTGGCATAAGGGCGAAACCTCTGGCCATTTGCAGCATGTCCGCAGCATCCGCTACGACTGTGACAGCGATGCGTTGCTGATTGGGGTGGAGCAAATTGGCGATATTGCCTGTCATACGGGGGAACGCAGTTGTTTTCACCAGGTCGATGGCATGGTGAATGCGCCGCCGGCCGATACGTTATCTCAGGTGTTTGAGGTGATTTGCGATCGCCGCGACAATCCCACCCTAGAATCCTACACCTGCAAGCTGTTAGCCGGAGGAGATAATAAGATTCTCAAAAAAATTGGTGAAGAAGCCGCTGAAGTGGTAATGGCCTGTAAGGATGATGACCCAGATGCGATCGCCTCAGAAGTCGCCGATCTGCTCTACCATACCCTAGTGGCGATCGCGCATCACAACGTCGATTTGCGCTCAGTCTATCGCAAGCTCCAAGAACGCCGCTAAACCAAGCAAAACCCCTGCTTAACAACAGGGGTTACACCATCGAGACATTGAATTGAAGGCAAACTAAGACGCTAAGGCGACCTCTACCATTTCTTGCAATTCGCCTTTTTGATAGAGTTCGATCATAATATCGGAACCCCCAACAAACTCCCCGTTAATATACACCTGGGGAATTGTCGGCCAATTAGAGTATTCTTTAATCCCTTGGCGGATGTCAGGATCGGCTAATACATCAACCGTTTCAAACGGTACGCCCAAAGCATTGAGGATTTGCACCACATTATTGGAGAATCCGCATTGGGGCATTAATTTATTACCCTTCATAAACACCAAAATTTTATTTTGGTTAACGAGACTATCAATTTTCTCTTGAGCTTCTGGAGTCATAGGGCTTACAGCGAACTTCCTTTGCAATGAGTTTAATGGTTGATTCTAGCTTAAACGGTTTGGCGGGCGGCTTCCCACTCGTTTGGCGTGTACGTATTCAGCGCCAGCGCATGAATGGCTTCGCTGGACATGGCCTCTTTTAGAGCTTGATAAACCAGTTGGTGTTGCTGCACGCGTCGTTTTCCTTCAAACGCCGATGAAACCACCGTGGCTTGATAATGATCGCCGCCTCCTGTCAAGTCCTGGACTTGGACATAGGCATCGGGCAACCCAGCCTTAATCATCGATTCAACCTGCACTGGGCTAATCATGAAATTCCCCTCTCAATGGCTGCATTCTTCATTTTAGCGCCTTAGCCGCAATCCCTTATGCTGTCTTCGCTTGCGGGAAGCCAAAACTAATTAGACGAAGTAGATTGGCCGCGAGGTCTCGGATAAGCAAGCCGAACAAACCCTAACTCGAATAGCTGCTGATAAGCCTTTGTGCCTAACTCCCGCGTGGGGTTTTGACTGCGGATAATTTGCACTAAAAGCGGTACCGATAACTCAGGCTGATTTTGTACCCGATGCACCAAGGCAAGCTGATAGGTTGCCTCATCTCGCATTTGGGCAGTTTCCACAGCTTGAGAACGCAGACTGTCCGCAATCGGATTGTCAATCCCCGAAAAACTGGCAGCCAATTCTTGATACGCATTAGAGAGTTGGTTAAACACCTGGCGAGACTCTTGCAGCTTGCGGCTTGCCAAAGCGTAATCTTGTCGATTAACCGCATCGCTAGCTTCTTGCATCAAGCGCCGACCTCCAGACAAACTCAGTAAGTTCATCCCGGTATCCGCCGGGGGTTGAACGTTAGCTGCATCGCTGGGTCTGGGATAGGGCAACTTAACAAAGCCTAACTCAAATAACTGTTGATAAGCCCTTGTCCCCAACTCCCGCGTAGGATTTTGGCTGCGGATAATTTGTACTAAAAGCGGTACCGATAGCTCTGGCTGACCTTGGGCCCGATGCGCTAAAGCAAGCTGATAGGTTGCCTCATCTCGCATCTGGGCAGTTTCCACAGCTTGAGAGCGCAGGTTCTCCGCAAGGCGATTATCAATCCCTGAAAAGCTCGATGCCAATTCTTGATGAAAGTTAGACAGTTGGTTAAAAACTTGGCGAGACTCTTGCAATTTGCGGATCGCTAGAGCGTAATCTTGCTGATTAACGGCATTGTCTGCTTCTCGCATGAGGCGCTGACCGCCTTGCAGACTCAGCAAACTCGTATCTAAGTTTAACGGTCGCAGGTTGCTAGGGTCTTCTGGATCGATGGGTTGAACTTGCTTCACCCCTGCTGAAGATTCAGGGGGCTTTGCCTGGGCAACCATTGGTAACGTTAAACTAATAGCCGCTAGGCAGCTTAGGGAAACTAAGCGTAGGGGCTGGAGGAGGCGAGCAGTTGCAGAGGGTACCATGAACTCAATTGCTGTCTAATCGCTAAAGTGAACAAACCAAATTCAAGCTTAGTCTATCAGCCCGATCCCATACTTGAATGTACTGGCGAGAAACCTTGATTTTAAAGAAGCCTGGGTGCTAGCTAGGATCGGCATTTCGCCTCAAATCGTCCCAGGGTAGGACGCGACTTTAAGGTATAGTAACATTGCAAATTGACTTTGCCTGTGTTTCAACTAGTTTGGGACGCTCAATCTCTGTTTTTGGGTTCCCCTCCTCTTAAATTACCGAGCTTGCACAATCATGAATGGCGATAGCGCAAATTCTCCTGAGTATCCCACCCGCAATCCGGAGGGTGCGAGCGTTCCCGAAGAGAATATTGGATTGGTGTTGCAGCGAGGGGGAGATGAACTCATTTTAGAGAAAGTGCGCGATCGCTTTACCGTGGTTCCCCAACCCAACGCCGCCCCCAGTTGGACGAGCCAAATTCCCGCCATTCGCCACCAAAACCTCCCCCATATTCCCTCAGCAACTCGCGCCGGAACCTTGCAAGAATTCATCGTTCAGCCCGAACAGCTTGAAGACTCCATGCAAGCCGCGCGGCAGGCAGATGCCGTCGCCTTTGCCAGCCACGTCTATCACCTGCAAGATGACCCTGGGGCCTTGGTTTACCTCACCGACCAACTCACCCTCCAATTTGCCCCCGATGTTGAACCCGCCGTTGGCACAGAACTGGCGAATGCAGCCGGGTTGCAACTGGTGAAACCCATTGAAGGCTTGCCGAATGCCTTTGTCTTTCAAGTCACCCGCGCTGCGACCGAAAACCCCGTTAAAATTGCCAATCGGTTGATGAGTTTGCCGCAAGTCCTAGCCGCCGAACCCAATATTATTATTGCAATCCAATCTTTTTATCGACCCCGCGATCCGCTCTACCCGCAACAATGGTATTTGCAACACGCTGGCGGTAGCCAACTGGCGCTCAACTCCCATATTGACGTAGAAAGAGCCTGGGATATTACGCGCGGCGTCCGTTCAGTCGTCGTCGCCGTCACTGATGACGCCATCGATCTCAACCATCCCGACCTTCAGGGCATTGGTAAAATTGTGGCTCCGCGAGACTTTAAAGACCAAGACTTTCTCCCCCTTCCCACCAGCCCAGAAGAGAATCACGGGACGGCCTGTGCGGGGTTGTGCGTTGCTGAAGAAAACGGTCAAGGGATGGTTGGCGTTGCCCCTGGTTGCGCCCTGATGCCGATTCGGACAACGGGGTTTCTCGATGACGAATCCATCGAGCAAATCTTTAACTGGGCGAGCAGTCGGGGGGCGGCGGTGATTTCTTGCAGTTGGGGCCCGGCGGCGGTGAATTTTCCCCTATCGTTGCGCCAAAGCGCGGCATTAAACCGGGCTGCCACCCAAGGACGCCAGGGTAAAGGCTGCGTCATTGTGTTTGCGGCGGGTAATGCCAATCGCCCCGTGAATGGCACGATTGATGAGCAAGGATGGCCTAATAATGTTTTGCGCGGCCCGACAAGATGGTTAGTTGGATTTGCCGTACATCCGGATGTAATCGCCGTTTCTGCCAGTACGAGCTTGGGGCAAAAGGCGGCCTATAGTAATTGGGGAAATGGGATTTCGGTGTGCGCGCCGAGTAATAATGCGCCTCCGGGGATGTGGTTGCAGCAAACGGGTTATATCCCGACTCCTCCGGCGGTGACGGGGGCGTTACCGGGGTTAGGGATGCTGACGGCGGATCGCGTTGGGGCTGCGGGGTACAGTTCAGGAGACTATACTTCGGAGTTTGGCGGGACTTCTAGCGCTTGCCCGATTGTCGCGGGGGTGGCGGCGTTGGTGCTGTCGGCGAATCCCGATTTGACGGCGGCTCAGGTGAAGCAGATTTTGCAGCAAACGGCGGATAAGATTGTCGATACCAGTGCCGATCCGCAGTTTGGTTTTCGCAAGGGGACTTACAATGAGGCGGGCTATTCTGAGTGGTTTGGCTATGGCAAGGTGAATGCGTTTCGGGCGGTTTCGGCGGCGCGACAGATGTTTATGGGGACGCCAAGCGTAGGGCGACGGCTGACGCTGCAAAATAATTCGCGGATTAATTTAGTGGATAATAATCCCCAAGGGGTGACAAGCGCGATCGCGGTTTCCGATACCGGACAGCTTCGAGACCTCCAAGTTGCAGTCGATGTTGAGCATTCTTTTTTAGGGGATTTGGAGATTTATCTGCTGTCTCCCACCAATCGCCGTATCTTATTGCAAAGTCGCACGCTCGGCCGCAATACGCGCCTAGAAACCACCTATTCTTTACAAACAGTACCCGCTTTGCGTCAATTGCTGAATCTCCCAGTACGGGGCAATTGGCAATTATTGTTAATTGATTTTGCGGCGGGCGATACGGGGAGTTTGCGAGGATGGCAACTCACGATAGGCGTTTAATATTGGGTTGCGCCCAGAATTTGCAAGATTTTGGTGGCATCTTCTAAGTTACCGACAATCTTCCGCACCGGGCGCGGCCAGACTCTGACTAATGTGGGGGTGGCAGAGACTTGATCGGCTTCGGCTTGTTCGGGATGCTTGTAAATATCGATGACTTTGAGCGTGTAGGGATAGGCGAGCGATCGCTCTAATAGCTGGTAGAGTTCTTGTAAAATCCGTTCGGTAGCGGCGCTATAACCCGAAACAAAGAGGCGTAACACATAGCCTTGGGCTTCCGGTTCGGACAGAATTAAAGGTTCGACTTCCGGTTGCGTTGCAGTAGGGCGTAGGAATTGACGCGATCCGGGGGAGTTGACGCCAATGACGAGATCGTGTTCTTCCCAAAGTTGAGGGAAACGAGATCGATAAGTGGCTAAGACTAAAGGATCGCACGAACCCAAGGTTTGGCTAATCGGTTGCCAAACCAAAGAGTCGGTTTCAAAGATAGCATTCAGCAAGGGTTGATAGCGTAAAACCGGGGCATAAGCTTCGGCGGAAACCTTCACCTGTTGCGTATACGGATCGAGCCAACGATCGATTGTTGCTGTATAACAAGGGACTAAGAAATGAGGCGGTTCTGGTAAATCTAATAACTCCTGTAAGGTTGCACATAAATGTAGGTGCCATTGGCTGCGTTTGGTGGGGTCAATGCAGTAAACTAAATCTCCCCCTGGTGTAAATAAAGCAATCCCCTTAAACAGTTTTAGACTGGCTTTCTCCTCTAGGGAGGGGTGGGTCAGATGCAATTTGGGAGGCATACATTTAAGCAATTGGGAGTTCAATGTTGAGAACGGTCAGGAAAACGAGGATTTAACCCTTTCTGGTCTTATGCCTTGTCCTCGGTAGAATTGAGTCGAACTCCAGATTTAAGGCGAGAAGTTGGCAAAAAAAAGAATTGGGAATTGGGGAAAACGATTGCTCCTCAACTCCCAATCATACAGACAAGGGTTTGACTTTGGCGTAGTTTGAAAAATTTTACACGCGGCCCCGGAGGAACTGAGCCATTTCATTCGGCGTTGGTGATTTTTCTAGCGCCGTTTCTTCAGTAATTCGACCTTCTTGATACAGCTTATACAGCGATTTATTCATCGTGGTCATGCCGTCAAATTCAGAACGGAGCATGATTTGAGTAATTTCATCAAGTTCGCCCTTAATGATATACTCTTTCACCGCATCGGTTGCTACGAGAATGTCGTGGAAGGCGGCCCGCTTGCCATCCGTTGTCTTACACAGACCCTGAGCAATGATGGATACCAAAGATTCTGAGAGCGAGACGCGCAGGGCGGGTTGTTCGGCGGGCGGGAACATCCCCAGAATCCGTTCGATGGTTTTGACCGCGCTGTTGGTGTGCAGGGTTCCCATGACCAAGTGACCCGTAGAAGCTGCTTTCAGGGCAATATTCATGGTTTCTTGGTCGCGAATTTCCCCCACCAGCATCAAATCGGGGTCTTCCCGCAAAGCGGCTTTCAGGGCGTTTTTAAACTCTAAAGTATGGCGTCCGACCTCGCGGTGCTTAATCAGTGCTTTTTTACTTTGGTGAACAAACTCCACCGGGTCTTCAATGGTGATGATGTTGTAAGCCATATTCTTATTGATATAGTCCATCATCGCCGCCATTGTCGTGGACTTACCGGAACCAGTAGGACCTGTCACCAAAATAAGTCCTTTATGGTAGTGACAAATATCTCTAAAAACTTGGGGTAGATTCAGTTGTTCCATCGTCAAAATCTGCGACGGAATCAACCGCAAAACCATTGCGGGGCCAGCTAGGGAGTCAAAACAGTTAATCCGAATGCGGACAAACCCAAAGTCAAAGGCTCCGTCAAAGTCTAGGTGGTCTTGAAAACGGCGAATTTCCTCATCGCTCATACATTCATGCAACCAGCTCATGAAGGTGTTGAGGTCAATAACTGGGTCGCCGGTTTCAATAATGTCACCGCGTTTGCGAAAGCGAGGCGTTTCGCCCACCCCTAAGTGCAAGTCAGAAATGCCGTTTTCGTTGGCTTCTCGGACAAGCTGTTCGAGGGTGCGATGGCCCGCACTCGGTCCTTTAGAGGCAGGGGCCGCCTTCTGAGCCGTTCTGGCGGAGGTTTCTGTGCTGGTTGGGCTTCTAGTCGCAGTCCCTTGGGCAGGGGGCATAGGCATGGTTCGCGGTGCCATTTGTTGAGTCGCCCCAGAAGTATTCGCTGCTACATGGGTTGCTCTCGCTGCCGTAGGAGGGGGTGCGGGGGGAACGCGAGGGGGTGCGGGAGGTGGTGAAGCAGGTGGACGTTGGGGTGATTGGGTCATATGCCACTTCCTGACAAAGAGTTGACTGGATACTGAATCAGCGATCGCTAGCGTGAAAACCAGATGCACGCTTGACATCTTGCAGACAGGCTAACACAGCTTGCCAGAGGAATTTAAGAGCAATTATTCTTAACTCCCTCTCCTAGTCAACACTATCGGGTTAGCCTGTTTGCGGAGAATAAGCGAACGAGGGCAAAACGAACTCGCGCTTGATTGAAGAATTCCCAAATTCTAGCGATCGCTAACAGGGTCGGGCCAATTTTCCGTACGATGATGAAAAACTCAGGTTTGTTTTCTCAGTTCAACCATTTCTATGACGCAACATTCTATCCGCGTAGGCATTGTTTTAGGCACGCGCCCTGAAGCCATTAAGTTAGCACCTGTGATTCAGGCGTTTAAAGCTGCTTCTTGCTTTGATACTCAAGTGATTTTGACAGGTCAGCATCAGGAAATGGTCCAACAGGTGATGCAATTGTTCAATTTGCAAGCCGATTGCAATTTAAACATTATGCAACCCCAGCAAACCTTGACTGATATTACTTGTCGCAGCTTACAAGGTCTAGAAGCCTTATTTGCCGAGCGCCAGTTACAAATGGTATTGGTGCAAGGCGATACAACCACGGCTTTTGCTGCGGCGTTGGCGGCATTTTACCAAAAAATTCCGGTGGGCCATGTGGAGGCAGGTTTGCGAACCGATGAGTTATATAACCCCTACCCAGAGGAAGCCAACCGTCGGCTGATTTCCCAAATTACCCAACTCCACTTTGCCCCAACGCCCCAATCTGTAAAGCATTTAGAACATTCGGGAGTGGTAGGCGAAATTCACCAAACGGGTAATACAGTGATTGATGCCCTGTTAAGCGTGGCGCAACGTCAACCCCAGTGCAATATTCCGGGGTTAGATTGGTCAAAATACCGCGTCTTGCTGGCGACGGTGCATCGTCGGGAAAATTGGGGCGAACCGCTACAGGAGATTGCGCGGGGATTCCTGAAGGTTCTAGAGGCGTTTCCGGACGCGGCGTTGCTGCTACCGCTCCATCGCAATCCCACGGTTAGGGAGCCATTGCAGGCGATTCTAGGCGCTCATCCGAGGGTGTTTCTCACCGAACCGTTAGATTACTCGGATTTGGTAGGGGCGATTTCGGGGTGTTATTTGCTTTTAACAGATTCAGGTGGCTTGCAGGAAGAAGCCCCCAGTTTAGGCAAACCCGTGCTGGTGCTGCGGGAAACAACGGAACGACCGGAGGCGATCGCAGCCGGAACTGCTAAACTCGTAGGCACGAATGCAGACGATATTCTATCCTCAACCAGCGAACTCCTCAGCAATTCTCAAACCTACCAAGTCATGGCCACTGCTGTTAATCCCTTTGGCGATGGACAAGCTGCTCAACGCATCTTAAACGCTGTCCAAAATTATTTTTCTCAACACTAACCGTACTAGAGTGCTTCTCTAAGTGCTTCTCCGAGTGCTGAGTGTAAAGTGCTGAGTGCTGAGTGGGGAAAGGAGTGCAAAGTTCCGAGTTCCGAGTTCCGAGTCAGAAGAGAGTGCTGAGTTGGTTCTGAGTTCCGTAGCTTGCACACCAAGCAACGGTGTTCCGAGTCAGAAGAGAGTGCTGAGTTGGTTCTGAGTTCCGTAGCTTGCACACCAAGCAGCGGTGTTCCAAGTGAGAAGAGAGTGCTGAGTTGATAGTCATCAAGTCTTCCTATCTTTTCTTCCCCCCATCCCCCCACCTCCCCACCCCCCCCTGACAGGTGTAGGTATTTTACGATTAGGAGGAGTTAGAGTGATAAAAAGCATCAACCGGGGAGGGAGGCAAAGTCTTCCACCTGGAAAGATGAATCGACAGACCGTTAAGTACATCAGCAATCAGA
>NZ_MJGC01000078.1 GCF_001746915.1 Desertifilum tharense IPPAS B-1220 | reverse complement strand
AATTCATTAATTTTGTTAATAATACAATAAAATTAATTTTTTATTAAAAAAGTTAATTATGCGCGAGTATGTGCTTCAGTCGAACGTTTGATCGGCGATCGCCCCAGCTAGCCCCCAACCTCGGAGATCGCCGATCCTCAACGAGTTTTCTATCGTTCTAACCGATCTCCGCCCAACCCAGATAGCCCAGAGCGAACGCTCAACCCCAACGTTCTCGTTGGAAGCCAGAGCGGGATGGCTGCGAGCCAACGCGATCGCATTTCACTTCACCAGCGCGATCGCATCCTGGTAAGATCGGAGCAGGCGATCGCCATTTTCAAAGGAAAACTCAGTGCTTATTGTGAGAAAATACTAGACTTTAATATAAACCGTTTTTTGGAACTGACTGCTGTTGCAATTAGGCTTGAAGCATCGAACAGCACCAAGCTTGCAGCATCAATTTCCCTAAAGAGATGACGAGAATTTTCCCAAAAATCCTCCGTTCATCTCCTTCAATCAACGTTGAATTGCAGTTGCAGCTAAATTGGGTAATTCAATGAATGAATTTCTCCTCCAAAGTAGTTGGTGGATTCCTTTTTATGGCTTAATTGGCGCAGTTGTCACCCTGCCTTGGTCAACCGGGGTCGTTCGCCGGACGGGGCCTAGACCCGCCGCCTACTTTAACCTACTGATGACCCTAGCGGCATTTATCCACGGTGCCTTCGTTTTTCGACTCACCTGGAATCAACCGCCCTACGAAATCATCTTTCATTGGCTCAACGCCCTCGACCTAGACCTTTCCCTCACCGTCGAGATTTCCGCAATTACCATCGCCGCCACCGAACTGATCGCCGGCTTAAGCTTGCTGGCGCAACTGTTCGCCCTTGGCTACATGGAAAAAGACTGGGCAATGGCTCGCTTCTTTGCCCTCATGGGCTTTTTTGAAGGAGCCATGAGCGGCATTGCGATCAGCGACTCCCTGCTGCTCACCTATGGGTTGCTGGAAATGCTGACCCTATCAACTTACCTGCTCGTCGGCTTCTGGTACGCCCAACCCCTAGTCGTCACCGCCGCCCGCGATGCCTTTTTAACCAAGCGCGTCGGCGACATTTTGCTGTTAATGGGTGTAGTTGCCTTAGCCACCCAAGCCAATAGCGTCAACTTTCCCGAACTTTACATTTGGGCAGAAGACGCCCAACTCACCCCCATCGCTTCTGCCCTATTAGGTTTAGCCTTAATTGCAGGCCCCATTGGCAAATGCGCTCAATTCCCTTTGCACCTGTGGCTGGACGAAGCAATGGAAGGGCCGAGTCCGGCGTCTATTTTGCGGAACTCCGTCGTTGTCTCTTGCGGCGCGTACGTTCTCATTAAACTTCAACCCATTCTCGCCTTATCTCCCGTTGCCTTAACCACCTTAGTCGTCATTGGTTCCGTGACAGCCGTGGGGGCTTCCCTGGTGGCCTTAGCGCAAATTGACATTAAACGGGCGCTTTCCCACACCACCAGCGCCTATTTGGGACTGGTCTTTATCGCCGTAGGGATGCAATGGTCGGGCTTTGCGCTGATGTTATTGCTCGCTCACGCGATCGCCAAAGCGCTGCTGTTTATGAGCGTGGGTTCGATCATCTACACCACCGTTTCCCAAGACCTGACTGAAATGGGCGGTTTAGCCACCCGGATGCCCGCCACCACCACCGCCTATCTTGTGGGTGCGGCGGGATTGATTGGTTTATTACCCTTGGGGGGCTTTTGGGCCTTGCGCCTAGGCATTGATGACCTGTGGTATACCCATCCCTTACTGGTAGCGATTTTATTGCTGGTTAACGGTTTAACAGCCCTCAACTTGACGCGCGTTTTTCGACTGGTGTTTGGCGGCGAACCGCAAGCCAAAACCCGACGCGCCCCAGAAGTGCCTTGGGCGATGGCGGTTCCTTTGGTGAGCTTAACCATCGTCACCTTGTCGGTTCCCCTGATGTTGCAACGCCTCTCTCTACTACCCAGTTGGGACTATCTCAACTTACCGGCGGTGGGGTTAATTGTGGTATCGGGAGCCGCCGGATGTCTTGTCGGGTCTACTTTGGGTCTGCAACGCACTTGGTCGCGTTCTGTGAAGGCTCCTATTAAGTTTATCCAAGACCTGCTGGCCTATGACTTTTATGTCGATCGGCTGTATCGGCTCACCGTTGTTTTTGCGGTCGAGCAATTTTCTAAACTAACCGCTTGGTTCGATCGCTTCGTGGTTGACGGATTTGTGAATCTGGTTGGCTTGGCGGCAATCTTTAGCGGTCAAAGCCTAAAATACAGCTCTGGAGGACAATCTCAGCTTTACGTTCTCACCATTGTGCTGGGAGTGAATATTTTCCTCTTCGTCATCGGCTGGTTTCTATACATTCATCCCTGATCGAGGAGCAAAGTTAACGAATGCTCAGTGCTTTGATTTGGCTACCGATTTTAGGGGCTGCGGGGGTTGGGTTTTGGCCTAATTTCTCGAAGTCCGATTTTTCCGAACAAGACTCGGCACGCTGTCGCACCCTAGCATTAGGAGTTGCGATTGTAGAGTTAGTGTGGACGCTGGTTCTGGGGGTGCAATTTCACCCAGAAATTGGGGGAATGCAGTGGTCTGAGTTCTTTCCTTGGATTGATGCGTTAGGACTCACCTACAGTTTGGGGGTAGATGGGATTTCTTTCCCGTTAATCGCGATTAATAGTTTGTTGACGGCGATCGCAATCTATAGTAGCGATCGCGCTATTCAACGTCCCCGCCTCTACTACAGCCTGATTTTATTTCTGTGCGGTTGCGTCGCGGGCGCTTTCTTAGCCCAGGATTTACTGTTGTTCTTCCTGTTCTACGAACTCGAACTCATTCCCCTTTATCTGCTGATTGCCATTTGGGGGGGAAAGCGGCGCGGCTATGCAGCGACCAAATTTCTAATCTATACCGCGATTTCCGGTATTTTACTCCTAGCGAGTTTCCTAGGGCTGGTTCTGCTCACCCACGCCCCCGACTTTGTGTATAACCCGCAACTGGCGGAAGCGTTGCCCTTGAGCAGTCAAATTCCCATCCTAGTCGGAATTTTATTAGCATTTGGGATTAAAACGCCCCTAGTCCCCTTCCATACCTGGTTGCCCGATGCCCACGTTGAAGCCTCTACCCCTATTTCAGTGCTGTTAGCAGGGGTACTCTTAAAGTTAGGCACTTACGGGTTATTGCGGTTTGGCTTATGCTTGCTACCTCAAGCTTGGGCTAGGTTGGCTCCCGCACTCGCGGTTTGGGCTGTGATTAGCGTGTTATATGGGGCCTTGAGCGCGATCGCCCAAACTGATATGAAGAAAATGGTCGCCTTTAGCTCTGTCGCCCACATGGGCTACATTCTCCTAGCAGCAGCAGCAGCTACGCCGTTAAGCCTGTTAGCCGCAATTTTTCAAATGGTCAGTCATGGGTTAATCTCCGCTTTACTCTTCCTGCTGGTAGGGGTGGTTTACGTTAAAGCCGGAAGCCGCGATATTACCCAGTTGCGCGGCTTGCTCAACCCAGAACGCGGGCTGCCGATGATTGGCAGTTTAATGGTATTGGGAGTCATGGCAAGTGCGGGAATTCCGGGAATGGTGGGTTTCGTTTCTGAATTTCTCGTGTTTCGGTCAACCTATGCGGCTTTCCCCGTCCAAACCCTCTTGTGCATGGTCGGAACGGGATTAACAGCGGTATACTTCCTGTTACTGGTCAACCAGGCTTTCTTTGGTCGATTATCGCCTCTGGTGGAAGATTTACCGCCCGTGCAATGGTCGGATCGGGTTCCCGCGATCGCGCTTGCGGTTTTAATTGTCTTATTGGGGGTACAACCGACTTGGATGGTGCGTTGGAGCGAACAAACCACCACCGCCGTCATGAAAGTGTTTCCTCAAGCACAGGTGGCTCAAGTTATTAACTTTTCGCCTCCTAGCCAGTTTCCTTAATGCAGATTCCCCCAGCCCTTGGGGGAATTGCCCCATCTAATCTAAAATTTAAATCAAAAATGGTTATCCAATCTTCTTCATCCACGCGCCAACCTTCCAAGCATCCCCTCGCCCCATATATCTACCATCTAGAGTCTGGGGGAGACTTGCTACCCGACACCCCAGACAACGTTGTTGAAGTGGTGGGTATTTTACACAGCTATGGGGTGGTTCTTGATGCCTATTCCCGTAATTTAATCTATATTGCCCAAGAGCAATTTCTCGTTCTGTTTCCCTTCTTCAAATACTTTAACGGCGATATCACCCTCAATAAGTTACTGCGCCATTGGAACCACGATCGCATTAACTACGAGTATGCCGAGTATGTCATGAAAGTGATGTTCTGGCATGGGGGCGGCCGCATGGATAGTTACTTAGACTCGCCGGAATTTGTGGAAGCCGCGAAAAAGGCGATCGCCGCTAAGATTAAAACAAACCTAATCGTTCGACCCATTCATCAACTGTTCCCCGACTTCCTAGTCGAGCAGGTTCGCCAATTGGTCTACTATAGCGCCTTGGGTCAGTTTTGGCGGGTAATGAGCGATTTGTTTTTAGACCTCTCCAACCGCTACGATCGAGGTCAAATTAAAACCATTGCTCAAGTCGTCGAACATATCCTCGCAGGCTTAGTCAGCGCTGCCAAAAATCCAATTAGCTATAGCGTCCAAATTGGCGATCGCAACTACGATATCATCTCCGAATCCGTCGGCTTAACCTTCCTAGCCGATGTCGCTGTTCCCTACGTTGAAACCATCTTCTTCCGGGGAACTCCCTTCATGGGAACCGTTTCTTACAACGCCCAAGCCCAACAAATTCCCCAAGAACAAGGCGAATTCAGCTACGGAGCATTATACGCCGATCCGCTACCTACAGGCGGCGCAGGCATTCCTCCCACCCTGTTGATGCAAGATATGCGCCACTACCTCCCCGATTATATGCACCCCATCTATGAGCGATCGCGCCGAGGCGAAGACGACTTGCGGGTACAAATTTGCCAAAGCTTCCAAAAATCCATGTTCTGTGTCACCACCGCCACCATCAAAGGACTCGCCCCCTATCCCTTAGATACCACCAACCCAGAACACCAACAAGCCAACCGCGTCTATCTAGAACGCTGGATGGATCGCTTCCTCCATTCTCGCTTACTCAGTGTCAATCATTAACTGAGTGCTGAGTGCTGAGTAGGGGAAGAAGGGAATTGGGAGTTGGGGAAGAAGGGAGTTGGGAGTTGGGGAAAAGAGGATGGGGAGATGGGGAGGTGGGGGGAAAGAAAGTAAATATTGGCTATTGTTCTAGATACTTAACTTACAACTCAGCACTCAGCACTTTCTACTCAGCACTCTGTTCCCACTCAGCACTCAGCACTTTACACTCAGCACTAAAAAAAAGGCATTGCCCAGGCTTATAATGATGACTTGGGAGCTTTTCTACGATTGCCGTAGACCGTAGAAAAGTGGAACAAGCTGTTCCACTAGCCTGCATTGATAACTGGGCAAAACCTTTATTGGAAGGGTTTCTTACGCTCTTTCTGTCCACATGATAACTCGATCTTCCATAGGCTGGAATAAATATATCCTATAGGCATGATAGATTGGTATCTATGCCGTAATGCCAGTCTATTAAGGAGTTAGGGGATTGAAGCAAGCCACTCTCCATCAGTTAAAAGTATTTGAAGCCGCAGCCCGTCACGGAAGCTTTACCCGTGCGGCTGAGGAACTTTTTCTCACCCAACCCACTGTTTCTATGCAGGTGAAGCAACTGACGAAAATTGTGGGATTACCGCTATTTGAACAAGTCGGAAAGCGTTTATTTTTGACCAACGCGGGTGAAGAGCTATTTGCGACCTGTCGCGATATTTTTGAGCGACTTTCGCAACTAGAAATGACTTTATCAGATTTGAAGGGTCTCAAACAAGGTCAACTGCGCCTAACCGTCATTACCACGGCGAAATATTTTGTTCCTCGCCTGCTAGGTCCTTTTTGCCAGCGTTACCCTGGAATTGAGGTTTTCTTGCAAGTCACGAACCACGAAGGGTTAGTGGAACGATTAAACAATAACACGGATGACCTTTATATTCTCAGTCAAGTCCCAACTCACCTGGATTTGTGCCATCATCGCTTTTTGGAAAACCCGCTGGTGGTACTTGCCAACCGCAGCCATCCGTTAGTCAATGAAAGTAATATCCCCGTACAGCGTTTGAGTGGGGAACCCTTTATTATGCGCGAGTTGGGTTCGGGAACCCGCGAATCAATTGAGAACTTCTTTAAACAGCACGAAATTAAGGTTCAAGTTCGCTTAGAGTTAGGCAGTAATGAGGCGATTAAACAGGCGGTTGTGGGGGGATTGGGAATTTCAATTTTATCGTTACATACTTTAGCGCTTGAAGGAACCAATAACAAGTTAGCAATTCTTGATGTTCAGGGATTTCCGATTGAACGGTATTGGTATGTTGTCTATCCGAATGGGAAGCAGGTGTCTGTTGTTGCCCAAACGTTTTTAGAGTATCTTCTCAATGAAGGCAAACAAGTTGCTGAAGAAACAGCCGTGCTAAAACTGAATGAGGCGGCAAGTAACTTGTCCAGAAGTACCAGCAAACTTTAGCCTATTTTCACCCCTTTTGTTATTGTTTATTCTCATTTCTCATGCTGAATATTCCGCAACTGCTTGCTCAAGAATTGTCCCTCAAGCTGGCACAAGTGCAGAATGCTCTTGATTTGCTGAGTGAGGGGGCAACCATCCCTTTTATTGCCCGATATCGCAAAGAAAGAACGGGGGAACTTAATGAAATTCAACTGCGCGATTTAGCAGACAGGTTTGCCTATTTGACTGAGTTGGAGGAACGCAAGCAAACGATTCTAGATGCGATCGCAACTCAGGGTAAGCTGACAGAGGAACTGAAGGCGAAGATTGAGTCTTGCTTGCAGAAAAATGAGCTAGAAGACCTTTATTTGCCGTATAAACCTAAACGTCGCACTCGCGCCACGATTGCAAAGGAGAAGGGACTAGAACCGTTAGCTGAGTGGATTCAATCGCTGAATCAACCCCAAACCAAAACTGTCGATCTCCTAAAGGAAGCGGCAAATTATATTGATTCAGAACGCGGGATTAAAACCGCCGAAGAAGCCCTAAAGGGGGCTGCTGATATTTTAGCAGAATCCGTGGCAGAAAAAGCAAAGCTACGGGCTTATTTGCGCGATTATTTATTGCAGTCAGGGGTCTTTGTTTCGCAGATCAAAAAAGACCATCCTGAAGGTAGCACTAAGTTTGAAATGTATCGCAATTTCCAGGCTAAGGTGAAAGAAATTGCCCCTCACAACCTGTTAGCCTTGCTGCGCGGTGAAGCGGAAGGAATTTTAACCGTTGATATTGACTATGACGAACCCTCAGTTCTCAACTATTTAGAGTCGGAAGAGGTGAAAACGAGAGTTCCGGAGTTACGCCGATTCTATCAAGAGATGCTGAAAGATAGTTTTAATCGGTTAATGAAAACCTCTTTAATGACCGAAGTCAGAAGCGATCGCAAAAACTACGCTGACTTAGAATCGATTAAAACCTTTGAGAGCAATCTGCGAGAACTGCTACTATCGCCCCCTGCGGGAATGAAACCTGCGATCGCACTCGATCCGGGTTTCCGTACTGGGTGCAAAGCCGTGGTTTTAGACCAAACGGGCAAATTCTTAGAATATCAAACCCTCTTCCCCCATCAAAGCGCCAACCAACGCCAGCAAGCCGGAGAAATCCTGAAAAAATGGATTGCCAAATACCAAATTCAACTGATTGCTATTGGTAACGGTACCGCCTCGCGAGAAACCGATGAATTTGTCGGTGAAGTCTTGAAATCTTTGCCAACCCAACCGATTAAAGTGATGGTGAATGAATCGGGCGCTTCGATTTATTCGGCTAGCGACGTTGCTAGAGAAGAGTTCCCCGAATTAGACTTAACTGTACGCGGGGCAATTAGTATTGGACGCCGCCTGCAAGATCCCCTAGCCGAATTGGTGAAAATCGATCCCAAATCCATCGGCGTTGGACAATATCAGCACGATGTCGATCAAAAACTCCTGAAAAAGAAACTCGATGAAACCGTAGAAAGCTGCGTGAACTATGTCGGCGTAGACTTAAACACCGCCTCCAAGGAATTACTCACGGTTGTTTCCGGGATGACGCCAACAGTTGCTAAAAATGTCATCAACTACCGCAACGAGAAAGGAGTATTTAAAAACCGTCGAGAATTGCTGAAAGTCCCCAAACTTGGCCCCAAAGCCTTTGAACAAGCCGCCGGATTTCTTCGGATTCGGGGAGGCGATCAACCCTTGGATAATACAGCAGTTCACCCCGAAAGCTATCGCGTTGTTCAAGCGATCGCGTCTGATTTAAATCTTCCCCTCGCCCAAATTACCCAAGCCTCAGAACGCCTCAAATCGCTAAACCTGCAAAAGTACGTGACGGACACCATCGGTTTACCCACCCTGCAAGATATTATCCGCGAGTTGGAAAAACCCGGACGCGATCCCAGGGCCGAGTTTAAATATGCCACCTTTAAAGAAGGCGTCAACGAAATCTCTGACTTGCAGGTGGGGATGGAACTTGAAGGAATTGTCACAAATGTGGCGAATTTTGGGGCGTTTGTGGATATTGGCGTTCACCAAGAGGGGTTAGTTCACATCTCCCAACTCAGCGATCGCTTTGTCCGCGATCCCAAGGAAGTGGTAAAAGTGGGTCAAGTGGTGAAAGTCCGAGTTCTAGAAGTCAACGAGGCTTTACGACGCATCAGTTTATCGATGCGATCGGCCGATCTCCCTCAGCGCCCCTCCAACCGCCAAACGCCTCAACAGAACGTCACTGTAGACGACCTCAAAGCTAGGTTCAACAAAAAAGCCTAACCGATATCATAGAACTGATTGCACCTATCGGCTGTTCTAGAAATCTCAGTCTATTGACTCCCCTGGTGGGAGTCTGCCCTTACTTTTATCTTGTTTTCCTATGCCTAGCTATCCTGGAATCTCTTGCGAAGCCTTTAGACATCCTCTCGATCGCGAGGCGGAACAAGCCTTACGAAACTTTCCCGGTTTCGATCTAATTGCCCGCCGCTTTGTGGAATTTCTCTACGAACGCCCCCAATATATCTTCCTGATGGGGAATAGCATTCAGGTGGGGCCGCGCCAGTATGCCAGTATCTATCAAATTTTTCGCGAATGCACCCGCGATCTCGATATTTATCCGGAACCTGGGTTATTTGTCTCCCAGAACCCCCAGGTTAACAGTTATGCTTTGGGGAAAGAACGCCCCTATGTGGTGCTGAATGCGGGTTTGCTAGATTTGATGAGTGCTGATGAGATTCGCACGGTTTTAGCCCATGAGTTAGCTCATATTAAGTGCGGTCACACGATTTTGCTGCAAATGGCAATTTGGGCGATGAATGCCGCTTCAATCTTAGGGGAAATGACCTTTGGGATTGGCAATTTGGTGAGTAGCGGCTTGATCTTCGCTTTCTATGAATGGCGGCGTAAGGCGGAGTTAACTTGCGATCGCGCTGCATTATTGGTGACAGATGACCTAAACTTAGTCATGCAGACCATGATGCGCCTGGCCGGAGGCAGCAACCAGTATGCCCATGAGTTGAACTTAAAGGAATTTATCCGCCAATCTGAAGAGTATCACAGCTTAGATTTAGACGGTCTTAACCAGGTGTATAAGTTTTTACTCTACAACGGCGCTCAAGGTGCCATGTTGAGTCACCCCTTTCCGGTAGACCGTTTAAAATACTTGCAAGAATGGGCTAATTCTGAAGAATACCGCCAAATTCGCCAAGGGAACTATCGGCGATCGCCTGCGGAAGGGGCGGTCAATGTGGAAGTTCAAACCCCCAAAAGCGAAGTCGATCGACTCCGCCAGCAAATTGACGAACTTCAACAAGAGATTAACCGAATTCGGACTCAACAATCTCCTGGGAATACGCCATAACATCTGCGCCTTGCTTGCCTTTAGACCTTGTTCGCTTGCTTTTTATGTTCCATGCCTTTGCTGATTCTTATTGCTGAGGACGATCCAGGGACTCGCCTCGCAATCAGCGACTACTTGAGCTTATCAGGTTATTCGGTGATTGCTGCTCAGAACGGCCAAGAAGCCTTGAAATTGGTGGATGAATATCAACCCCACATGATTGTGACTGATATCGCGATGCCGCTGATGGATGGCTATGAGTTCGTCAAACGAGTCCGCCAACGCCCTGCTTTGCGTCTGTTACCTGTTGTGTTTTTAACGGCCCGGACTTCGACTCAAGAGCGAATTCGCGGCTACCAGTTGGGGTGCGATCTCTATTTGCCCAAACCCTTTGAACTCGACGAGTTAGGGGCTGTGGTGCGAAATTTATTAGAGCGATCGCAGTTAATTGAGTCGGAATGGCGATCGCGCGTTCAAATTACCGAAAAATATCCCGCCCTAGAATCTCCGGTCGCGGAGAGCGAGATCCAAGACTCAGATGTGAGTCTCACTCAACGCGAACAAGAAGTTCTCAACCTGATCGCGACAGGATTATCCAATATCCAAATTGGCGATCATCTCCACTTGAGCGCTCGTACCATTGAAAAATACGTCACCAGCTTGTTGCGGAAAACGGAAACGAATAACCGAGCCGAATTGGTCAGTTTTGCGATGAAGCATCGGCTGCTTAGTTAATCTGAGTTTGGCGTCGCTTTTTCTCTAAAGGCTGGCTTCCTGTTCTTGAAGGACAAACGCTAGCAAACCCTCGCAAGCATCGAGTAACAGGTCGATGACGGTATTAAAGCCTTCTGGGCCGCCATAGTAGGGATCGGGGACTTCCTGAAGCGTGAAGCGGGTGCAAAAGTCGCACATCAGACGAACTTTATGGCGATCGCGATCGCTCGGAGCAAGGGCCAAAATATTAGAGTAATTTTCTCGATCCATTGCCAAAATCAGATCGAAGGCCTCAAAATCTGCCTTGCTAAACTGACGGGCTTGTCCTTTGAGGGCGATCCCGCGCATCGAGGCTGCCGCCGTCATCCGCCGATCCGGGGGGCTGCCAACATGGTAGCTGCTCGTCCCTGCGGAGTCACACAAAATGCGATCGCCCAAGCCCTGCTGCGCGATCAGATGATTCATAATATTTTCCGCAGAAGGCGAGCGGCAGATATTGCCAAGACAGACAAATAAAAGCTTATAGGGCATTGCGTGCTGAATTCTAAAACACACCGAGAGACTGAAGGCGCGGTTGATGCGATCGCACTAAGCGCTCCCTCCTACCTAATTCTGGTGTTCCATCCCTGGATGGGGGGCATTTCGACCCCAAAAAGCGCTGGTTTGACCAGACGCCCCAAACCAGTGCAGGAGGGTTGCGAGGGGCGCTTACAATCCGGGTATATTTAAACCCGACGTTAATTCCTCCATGCGTTGGCGCATGGTCAGGGTAGACTTTTCATAGGCGTCCTTCATGGCAGCCGTTACCAAATCAGAAACCACTTCTGCACTTTCTTGAAGCACTTCCTGTGAAATTTCAACGCGCTGAGGAGCTTGGTTGCCATTCAGCACAACCTTCACTAACCCTCCTTGCGCTTCACCTTGAATTTCGAGTTGTTCCAACTCTTCTTGGAGTTGTTTAGCGCCTTCTTGCACCTGTTGGGCTTTCTTAAAGGCATCGGCCAGTTCTTTCATTTTGCCGAGACCGAAGCCACCAAATCCCTGTCCTTTTGACATAACTGGTTGACTCTGTACTTAGTTTGTTAACGTGCAGGTTAATTCACGCTCCAGCGAGCGTGCTTTTTTCAACCTTAGCATTCTTGTCGCTTGGATATTATCTCACCAAAGGAGAAATCTGCTATCAACCTCGCTCAAATCGCGTTAGATAGACCCTGATGGATAACGTTTCAACCGAGGCTGGGGCCAGTTCCCCACAGCCTTTTAGAATTCTCCTAAGATTTTCACTTCAGGTTCCAGGCGAATAGACCAACGCTGTTCAACTTGCTGCTGGACGTAACGCATCAACTGATAAATATCGCTGGCCGTGGCTTTGCCGCAATTGAGAATAAAATTGGCGTGAAGTTGAGACACTTGCGCGCCGCCAATTTGGTAGCCCTTTAAGCCCGTTTGTTCGATTAACCAGGCTGCCTTATAGGGTTCGGGGTTGCGAAAGACGCTCCCGCAACTGGGTAAATGATAGGGTTGGGTAGTGCGACGGCGTTCTAAGTGGGCTTCGGTGGTTGCCATCACCCGTTGGGGATCGCCTCCGGGTTGCAGTTGGAATGTAGCTTGGGTGACGACGCGATCGCCTCCTTGCAATCGCGAGGTGCGGTAGCGATACCCCAACTCGCTTACCCCCAGACAAGCCGCATTTCCCGCCGGGGAGAGAACATCCACATCAACCAAAACATCAGCAATGCAGCTTTCGTGAGCGCCCGCATTCATGACGATTGCGCCGCCTACGGTACCGGGAATCCCCACGGCCCATTCCAAGCCCTGCCAGCCGCGTTGGGCAACCAGGCGAGCCAATTGAGCGATGGGAACGCCCGCCCCAGCTTGGACTTGAGCGATTTCGGGATCGAAGCGGATGTGGCGCAGGTGGCGGGTTCCGACCACCAGACCGGGCAAACCGCGATCGCTCACCAGCAAGTTAGAACCTGCCCCTAAGACAATAACGGGCAAGCCTTCTGACTTTGCCCATTCCAAACTAATTTGTAAATCTTCAGGGCAGCGAGGGGCGACATACCATTGCGCCGGCCCGCCAACGCGATAGGACGTTAAGCCCGCCAGGGAAACCTGGGGTTTAATTGGGCAACCGCTGCCGGGGAGGTAGAAGGGGGTTTTAGCCGCTGGGGGGGTAAATTCTGGGGATTCTAAGGGAAACTCAACGGAGGAGGCGTCATCCCTTAGCGCGCTCGTCTGCCCCATTTCTGAAACCTTGGAGTCAGCCACCCATGCTTCTAGGGGGTGAGAGGCTGGAGAGGTAGATTTCCGAGGGGTCGAAGTTGGGCGGACACTGGGGGGGTCATAGGAGATAGTCATGATTGAAAGTTGAAATCTGTATGCTCAAAGCAGTGGATAGCTGGGTTGGAGGTTTGACGAAGCGATTGAGTCACAACCAGAGGTGCCTTATGCCAGATTGCATCCATCTCTCGGCAGGCTTGCATCCGCCGATTGGTAGGCCGCAATCATCTCTGGAATCACTGAATTCAGATTTCCGGCTCCCAGAAATAACGCTAGATCCCCAGGTGAAAGTGTTTGGGTCAGAAACTGTTTAACCGCGTTTAAGGTGGGTTGATAGTGAACCTGCTGATGGTATTGGGCAATAGACTCAACCACTTGCTGACCGCTGATTTGGTCAACATTCGGTTCGCCAGCACTGTAGATGTCGGTGACAACTACGCAGTCAGCTTGGGCAAACGCTTGAGCAAATTCGTCAAGTAGGGTGGCTGTGCGCGAATAGCGATGCGGTTGAAAGATGGCAACCACGCGACGATTTTTGGCACTCAGGCGAGCCGCAGCTAAGGTGGCGCGAATTTCGCTGGGATGGTGGGCGTAGTCATCAATGAAGGCGATCCCATTCGCCGTTCCCCGCCATTCAAAGCGGCGTCTTGCCCCTTCAAAGGTGGCGATCGCGCCCGATATTGTCGCAAAATCTAGCCCTAGGTCGCGCCCGACAGCAACCGCCGCTAAGGCGTTACTGAGGTTGTGTTGACCTAGCAGGCGGATGCTGAGGTTTCCTAGGAGTTTTCCTTTTTCCCAAACGCGAGCGGTGGTTCCTTCTGCCCCATAAGCGGCAAAATCAACGGTGTAGTCGGCTTGAGAATCGCGACGGAGACTGTAGGTAATCTCCGGTTGAATGCGATCGCGTACGAGTTCGCAGTCAATACATCCCACCACCTTTTTACACTGCCGAGCAAACACTTGAAAAGTTTCAATCACTTGGTCGAGGGTGGTGTAGTGATCGGGATGATCCAATTCGATGTTGGTGATAATGCCGATTTCTGGCGAGAATTTAACCAGCGAACCGTCTGATTCGTCGGCTTCGGCCACCAAGTATTCTCCTTCTCCTGCTCTGGCGTTGCCTTCCCAGCTATTGACTTCTCCTCCCACAACAATCGTGGGGTCAAGTCCTGCTTGCAGCAACAAATAACCGATTAAGCTACTTGTTGTGGTTTTACCGTGCGTCCCGGCGACTGCAATGGAACGCTGCTCTTGAATTAAAGCGGCTAACACGTCGGAACGGTGATAGATCGGGCAACCAAGTTCTAGGGCTGCTCGATATTCGGAATTGCTTGTATTGATTGCTGTTGAGCAAATCACTTGCGGCAATACATCAGGATTCAGCACAGAAGGGGTCAAGGATTGAGCGTCCTGACTCTTCGATGAATTCAAGGCTTGTTGAAAGTATTCCAGGTTGGTCGCGTCTTGACTCCAGAAAATGTGCGCTCCCAGCGTTTGCAGCCGCTGAGTAATGTGGCTGAGACGAATATCTGAACCAGACACGGGTAGCTTACGCTTGACCAAAACGTAGGCTAGAGCTGACATACCGATTCCACCAATTCCGATGAAGTGAAACGGTTTACCGCTGAAATCTACAGAATTCAGCATCATATCTCCTTAACACACCACACCACACCAATAACACGCGATATCATATCAAGAATTGCTTTGAATGCAATAGAATTAGAAGTAATAAATTACTCTAGCCAAAGATAGATCTTTCCCCTCATAAAGGGGAATTGCCGACAGGGGGAACAAAGAGCCGGATTTTTCTATCGCGAAACTCTATTGTTTGATTTATACCGCATTCGGCTCGATAAGTCAGGAATCCTGGAAGGGGATTTCCGGACGCGCTTCTAGGGAGTAGGCCCAGACTATGCGATCGCTGGCAATTTGGGGCGGCAGTTTTGACCCCGTACATTGGGGACACGTACAGGTGGCAGAAGCCGCGATCGCGCAAGTTGAACTCGAAGCGGCGATCTGGGTTCCCGCTCGCTGTTTGTTCCACAAGTCTCGAAAAGGGGTCGCCTCTTTTGCCGATCGCCTGCACATGGTTGGTTTAGCGATCGCCCATCGCCCTCAGTTTTGGTTAGTTCCCCAAACCCCAGACCTCACCCGTTCTGATTACGCCATTGATACGTTACAGGCTCTACAAATCTATTATCCTCACCGTCAGTGGTATTGGATTGCTGGTCTGGATACCTTTCGCAGTTTGCCTCGCTGGTACCGTCGCCGAGAACTGGTTGCTCAATGTCAGTGGTTGATCGCGCCTCGTTCTCTCGATTCTGGATGCACAATTCAAGAAGTTTGTCAACAGGTCGAGCGCCAATTGGCTCAAGAAGCAATCGTCCTGCGATGGCAAATTTTACAAATGCCTGAGATCGAGATTTCCTCAAGCCAGATTCGTCACGCTCAAAAATGGGGTCAATCCATTAGCGATCGCGTCCCGGAAGCCGTTGCCCGTTATATTAAAGAAAACCAGCTATACCGCGATCCCCCTAGAAACTGAACTTTCGCCTGGACTCAGCCGAGGCGATCGCGCTCAACTCAAAACACTCCCAACAGGCGGTCAGAAAGTGGGTACAGTTTTATGGTATCTTCAACATCGAGGATACAAATTTTTAGGGGTATCGCGAGTATTGCGCCCTTCAGCGTCGCAGGCGATGCAATGCGATCGCCTAAAATGTTGCGCGAAGATGTAGCTTACTCAGAACCCTCACCATCTTCAAGAAGGCATTGACAGCCTCACGATAGTAACTGGCATTTTATTGAATACACAGAGGGCAAGACGCAGTGATTAGAGTAGCGATCAATGGTTTTGGACGCATCGGACGTAACTTTATGCGATGCTGGTTGGGAAGAGAAAATAGCCAGCTCGAACTCGTTGCTATCAACGATACCTCTGACCCAAGAACCAATGCTCACCTGCTAAAATACGACTCCATGCTGGGCGTATTGAAAGGTTATGACATCAGTGCTGATGATAACTCCATTACCGTTGATGGTCGCACCGTTAAATGCGTATCGGATCGCAACCCCTTAAACCTGCCTTGGGCAGATTGGAACATCGATCTCATTATCGAATCAACGGGCGTCTTTGTCTCTGAGGAAGGAGCATCCAAGCATATCCAAGCTGGCGCCAAGAAAGTTCTGATTACAGCACCCGGTAAAGGTGGAAACATCGGAACCTACGTCATGGGCGTTAACCACGATCAATACGATCCCAGCGCCTATAATGTTTTGAGTAACGCAAGCTGCACCACCAACTGTTTAGCCCCCGTGGTGAAAGTGCTGAATGACAAATTCGGCATTATCAAAGGCACCATGACCACCACCCACAGCTATACTGGCGACCAACGCTTGTTAGATGCGAGCCACCGGGATGTGCGTCGGGCACGCGCTGCCGCATTAAACATTGTACCGACCTCCACAGGTGCCGCCAAAGCAGTCGCTTTAGTTATCCCCGAACTTAAAGGTAAACTGAACGGGATTGCGATGCGCGTTCCTACCCCCAACGTCTCAGTTGTTGACTTTGTGGCTCAGGTAGAAAAGAAAACCTTTGCTGAAGAAGTAAACGAAGCCCTACAAGAAGCAGCACAGGGCCCGCTGAAAGGTATTTTAGAATACAGCGAACTAGAGCTAGTCTCCTGCGACTATCGCGGTAGCGAAGCCTCTTCCATCGTTGACGCTAGCCTGACAATGGTCATGGATGGCGACTTAGTGAAAGTGATTGCTTGGTACGATAACGAGTGGGGCTACTCTCAACGCGTCGTTGACTTGGCTGAGTTAGTCGCTCAGAAGTGGTCCTAGGAGTGCTGAGTGTAAAGTGCTGAGTGCTTCTCTTAGTGCTGAGTAGAAAGTGCTGAGTGCTGAGTGGGAATAGAGTGCTGAGTGTAAAGTGCTGAGTGCTGAGTGGGAATAGAGTGCTGAGTGGAAAGTGCTGTTGCTTTTGCTTCCGCGTAGCGGTGTGCTGAGTGGGAACAGAGTGCTGAGTTCTAAGTTAAGCATCTAGAACAATAGCCGATTTACTTTCTTTCCCCCCATCCCCCCATCCCCCCATCCCCCCACCCTCTTTCCCCAACTCCCAACTCCCAACTCCCAACTCCCAATTCCCCATTCCTGGTGGAGCTAGAAATGCTGAAATCCCCGATTGAGCGATAAGGGTTCATCGGGGTATTTCTTTTGGGGATCGACTAGAGAAATCTCTGTCTCTGGGGTGATTTTTCCGATAAGGGTAGCAGAGGGGAGGCGTTGAACGAAGTGTTGAGCCACTTGGGGGGGGAGACAGAGTACCAGTTCAAAGTCTTCGCCACCGTAAAGCGCCCATTGTAGCGCCTGGGGTGGGGGAACGAGTTGCGTTAAGGCGGGGGAGGCGGGAATTAAATTGCGGTCTATGCTTGCACCTGTGTTGCTGGCCTGACAAATTTGGATAATGGCATCGGCTAATCCATCGCTGCTATCCATACCCGCGATCGCGCTTTGGGATGGCAGAATATCCCAGAGTAGGGGAAGAATATCTAGGCGGGGTTGGGGGCGTTGATGGGCTTGAATGAGAGAATGGCGATCGCTCTCCGTTAAATTCTCCCCCTTTTCGGGATGCAGCAGTAATTCTAAACCCGCCCGCGAACTGCCATGCACTCCCGTCACCACGATCGCATCTCCCGGTTGGGCCGCATTCCGCCTTATAATCCGCTCCAAGGGGGCTGAACCTAGGGCGGTAATGGAGATAGCCTTTAGGGGCGATCGCACGATGTCGCCTCCCAGAATGCCGCTATCGTAACGTTGCAAACACTCGCGCATTCCGGTGTAGAGTTGTTCCACCCAAGCCACTTCAGTCTCGCCCGTTAAGCTTAAGCCTACGGTAATTCCTAGCGGGGTTGCTCCCATTGCGGCGAGATCGGATAAATTAGCAGCAACCGCCCGCCAACCTGCGGCGTCTGGGGGGGTAGTGCGATCGCTAAAATGTACCCCATCAACTAGCATATCGGTTGTAACAATCAGTTGCTCTCCGGGGGGCGTCGCGAGAACAGCCGCATCATCGCCAAGCATACCTGGCACGCAGAAGCTTTGCAGGCGCTTTAAGAGTCCTTGTTCGCCAATTTCTCGTACTTTCATTAATCCCTATTCGCAAGCACTGGTTTGGATTGTACCGCCTGCCTAGAGCCGAGAAATCGCATTTCTAACTAGACTGGATAAAAATAGGAGTTATAGCTGTAGTCAGTAGGGTTAGGACAGACTGAACTGCTCAAAGCATGAGAATCACTCGATTTTAACTCAGCACTCAGCACTCAGCACTCAGCACTTTGCTATATGACAGCTATTGATTTACGGGAACTGATTCTGCAACTGATTCAAGCGTATAAAAATTGCCAAACGCCTTTATCGGTTTATTTGCGTTCCCTGCTCAGTGTGGCTCAATCCTATCGCGCGATCGCAGTTCCCAGTTATCTCCAAATCGCCGGGTTTTTCAAAGCAGGTTTTAGCGAATCTCCTGTAGACTATCAGCCGGAATGGGTTGATTTAATTCACCAGACTCCGGTAGAGTCTCCCTTTGAAGAAGTTGAACGAATCCTCAAAGTGCAAATTGTCGATTTAGTTCAGCTTGAAGCTAGCGGTTCTATCCTGCTTCCTGAAAGCTATTTTGGTTTGCAATCCCTTTCCGGGAGGCGCTGGTATAACTTTGATATTGGCAGTTACCTGGAAAGAGGAACCGCCTTTTTAGAAAACATTGAAATTTACGATGAAGAATACGCCCAATCGTCCGGTTGGTCAACGGTGGGTGAAATTTTAGAGCGAGGGCAGGCGGTAGAGTGAAAAGCGCGATCGCCCTTATAGTTATCTCAGATGCGATCGCGCTTGACTTTAAGCCTTCAGACGGCGCTTAGAAGTCCGTACCAACATCATCGCGCCTACTCCCAACAGAAGTAAGGTTGTAGGAGAGTTCGGTTCAGGCACATCTTGAGATTTTGCGATCGCTCTCATCCGAAAACTCGCCGTTTCATTGCTAAACGCCAGTTGAATGGGAAACGCTCTGGGGTCGGCAAAATCGAGATTACCATTAATTCCCGTCACCTGAAACTCTTTGACCCCGTAACCGAGAAGCGCCACAAAATCAATCGTTTCACCCGGTTTAAACTGACCCAAAACCTGACTTCCCACCGATACCGTATAGAGATCCATTGAAACGGAGTCCGTACATTCATTGAGATTCACCCTATTGTTAAATTGATAACCGCAAACAATTTAGAGGTACTGGTTTTTCTCAGGGAATCCACACCGAATTTATGTGAAGAAAGTATGAATTTAGGCTGATAGCGATTAAGTTTTTCTAGCGCCTAGATTTCAACTTATTCGAGGGACGATCGAAAACTAGCGTGTCATTTTTAACCTCTTTTTTTAGAGTGCCTTAAGTAGAGAGAGCGCGGAGTTTGTTTTGGCTCAAAGCGTGGCTCAGTTTTTAGCTCACTTTGGCTCAGTTAGGGCAAAATCTGTAGTAAACCTGCGAGAGCTAAAGGATAGAGTCGATGAAGTCGTTAAGAGCATCGAGCAAAGGATTAAAACAAGTCGATTTGGCGAGAAAATCGCTGGGATGGAATAAAACAGCCCCAGAGTGGTGTCAAGCGGCGTTTACATCTAGGGCGACTTTGAAGCGGTTTTGGGCGCAACAAGCCATCCGGCGAGAAACGTTTATCGCCATTTGCGAGGGGGTGAAGGTGAGTTGGAGGGAGGTAGCCGACTGGGAAGACGCTACGCATCGAGAATTAGCGATCGCTCAATTTACGCTTCCCGAAAAGCTACCGCCCGTGCAAAACTGGGTAGGGCGATCGCAGGAACTCCAAACCCTAAAAGCTCAATTACTCAATCCTGTTACCCGTGCGATTACCATCACCGCCGTTTGTGTCGTCGGGTTAGCTGGGATTGGTAAAACGACGCTTGCTGCTCAGTTGGTTCGCGAGTTACAAGGGGAAAATGCCCCTTTTGTGGTAGCCGCCTGGGAATCTTTACGTTCAGTGACGGGGAAACCGCCGCGTTTTGATGGGGTAATGGACTCGCTGTTGCTAGAGTTATCCCAGGGGGAAATTACCCCAGTAACGACAATCTTGGATAGCGATCGCCAAAAGACGGCTAGACTGGTACAACTCCTCAAGCGTCAGCCTTGTTTATTGGTTTTGGATAATGTGGAAACGGTTCTGCAAACTAAGCAAGCCAAACGCGCTGGCTTTTTTGCGGATGAATGCGATGAATACGCCTGGTTATTTACGCAACTCGCAGAAAACGAACATCGCAGTAAGGTTGTATTTACCAGCCGCGAGACTTTAGCCCAAATTCAAGGCTTGCAAACTCAAACTTTAAAGCTAGGTGGCTTAGATATTCCCTCAGCAGTTCAGTTACTAGAAGCCTTTGATTTACAAGCTACTCCCGAAGAATTAACCGCTCTTGCAACCCGCTATGATGGACACCCCAAGGCGTTAGAAGTTGTTGCAGCCTTAATTCGAGATGACGCAGAATTTCAAGGACAAGTTTGTCGCTTTTTAACGAATACAGATTGGTTGTTAGTCAATACGCTAGATGCTTTAATCGATCAGGTCATTCATCGCTTAAGTGATGAGGAACTGGCGTGTTTGAGTCAAATTTCTGTTTATGAAACTAATCATTATCCTCTATCTGTTTCGGGAATAGAAGCGCAACTCCCAGAAACTCCGAAACAAGCCGTTAAGGAGACAGTGATTGAAGCACTCAAGCGGCGGCATTTGCTGGACTATAATGCGACGCAAGCCTCTTATCAAATGCATCCTTTGGTTCAAGAAAAAGCGTCTTTCTTGCTAGAGGGTTCTATTTTTAAGAAAGCCCATCGTTTGGCTTATCAGTATTTTCTGTGGGTAGCAAAGCCAGAGGAGAAATGGCAAGATATTCAAGACCTAAAGCCCTTTATGAGAGCGCATTATCACGCCATTCAAGCAGGAGATTGGGATGCAGCAGCAATGGCAATCGAGCCAATTTACGACCGGCTAAATCAATGGCGTTATTTTGATGTAATTGTCGATCTGTACAGTGAATTACTACCCAAAAATTGGCGTTTGGGAGAGCAATTAGTAACTGATGCTGGACTGCAAAGCGATATTATCACTCGCTTAGGATATGGTTATTTTTATTTAGGAAAGCATCGCGAATCGCAGGAGTATTATCAGCACGGGTTAGCGATCGCGCGTCAAATCGGCGATCGCCGTCGTCAGGCTGAGGCTTTATGTAACTTGGGTTTGAGCCATGAGTCGGTTGGCGAATATCACACAGCACTGGAGATTTTGCAAGAGGGATTGACCATTGCTGAAGAGATTTCCCATTGGCGACTTGTCTATCGAGCCGCTTCTTTTTTAGGAATTACTAATTTTAGCCTTAGTAATTATCCCAAAGCCGCTAATTATCATAAGCGTTCTTTAGAAATTGCTCGACAAAATGATTTTTTTGAGGGGGAAATGCTGGCTCTAGGCAATCTTGGGGGTCTATTTGATATGATTGGCGATTACGAACAAGCCCTCTTTTATAATCAACAATATTTGGCAGCAGTAGAAGAAACTAATAATTTCCGACAAAAAGCAACTGGAATTACCCTACTAGGACGTACCTACAATAAGATGGGAGATTATAAAAAAGCCCTCAATTTGGGTTTACAAGCTTACCGAATTGTCCAAAATAACGGTGCTAATCAGGAGGAAATGAATGCCCTAAATGTATTGGGCACCAGCCAGCGAGGATTGGGAGAATATCAAACCGCGATTCAGCTATTTCAAAAACGCCTAACTTTAGCCCAAAAAGCTGAAGCTCGACATAGTATTGCCGATTCTCTATGCGAATTGGGCATTACCTATCGCCTGATGAAGGAATACGCTCTAGCCCAAACAAATCTAGAGCAATGTCTGGAGATTTTTCAAGATAATCAAAATCGTGCCGATCTAGCAAGGGCGTCTTTAGAGTTAGTAAAACTCAAGCGCGCTACCTCTTCCCAGGATATTGAGTCAATGAGAAATTATCTTAGACAAGCCCAAGAAATTAGCGAAAGTCTGAAAATTCCCTTATTAGCAGAAGTGCAGGCTGAAATGCAATCTTTAGAACAGGAGAGACAATAGGGGGCTGGCGAAGTGCGATCGCCTATCTCTCTTTGCCCAAAATGGATTAAAGCTTGCTATGCGTTAATCTGGAAACAAATTAATTAAAAATTGTTTTGAACGATGGGCTTCAGGCTTGAAACCCACAAAGGGTAACAAGGCACCAAAAATGAACATCCCATAGGGAATTAATAGGGGTAACTCAAACCGTTGCCTTGATAGGATTGCGATCGCCACTCCAATGCACCCTATCCCAACCGCGCCTAGCCAAAAGAGGATGAAAAACTTGACAAACGGGTGAAGTTTCATCTCAATCTCAATTTGGCTTCCCGTACCCTGTTCTTTAATTCGCCCGATAATCAGGGGTGCAAAGGAATTCCGGTTATTGAGAATGCGGCTAATGCGGAACGTGCGATCGCCAATTTCGCCTTCATAGGGCTTGTCGGGTATATCCCACAAGCGTCGCGACATTTGAACGGGTTCCACCACCTCTAGCAACCGCTTGCAAACGCGATCGCCATCAAGCGCAGTGGCGATCGTAAACTCTTCGTGAGGCAGCATCCTTTTTCCTCAAGAGCTAATTGTGGATAGTTATAGCAGAACTCAGAGGTCAGTAGGTAGTCGTTAACTCCCTTCATTTCCCCGCCAGCAGTTCGCTGTTGTTATCCGACCGATCGCGATCGCCTCTGCACTACCATTCAAACAGGTTAATACATCCGTTTGTTCGCGTTTTGGCTCATTCTGCAACGTCACTAGCCCATAATTGGCAGGGGGCGAACTTTCCGGCAAATCAACCCAACGATACCAGGTATAACCGATTAACGCGGGATGCTGAAAGGCTCTTTGCAAGGCCTGTTCTCCATGTTCCAGCATTCTTTGGGTGGCGGATCGTTCTGTTTCCGGTTCCTCTGGTAAAGGGCGTCCGGTGAAGTGACCGTAAACCCAGCTAAACTCAGAATTGAGAATAGGTAAATGGGTATTTTGATAATAAATATCCATGCGATCGAACATTTCGTAGCGATAGTTATTCGCTGAAACCACATCTACCCAAGGATGGCGCATCGCCTGAAAAATCTCGCGACTGGGGGGCGCGCCGAAACGACAGCCCAAAATGAGATGATGGCGATCGTAGCGGTGAATGGCCGCTGACGTTAGCTCAAAGTAGCGTTGAGCAAATAGGGCAGAAAATGCGGCTTGATCTGCCAAGTATCCCGATGAAACAATAGCAACGCCTCTAGAGGTAAGTTGCTCAAGGCTTGCTGGGGAAGCAATTTCAACCTGCCAGTCGGTTGATAGCTGCGCCAAACTCTGCTGATGTCTGGCTAGCACAAATTCCCAAGCGGCTTGATATCCGGGGCGATCTGTTTCTAAACTGAGAAACCATTGCAGCAAAGAAGGATTGAGGTTGGGATCGAGCAACAAACTGCTATCCACCGTTCGATCTGGGGTTTCCAGTTGCGCCCAACTTAGCTCGTTATCTGTAAAATAACCGATTAATTGCTTGCTATTGGCAAGTTTACCCGCAACTTCCCGCGCTTTGGCATCAATACCCGAAACCCATTGCGGATCGAAGACATCGGGAAGCCCAATACCCTGTTGTTGAATGGGGTTGCCCGCTCTCACAAAGTTTAGCAATACAGTATAGGGCATTCCCTGTTCCCAGAGTTCTTCCCCCGTCCAAGCCCCCAACGCGTTAAAGTTCCAGTTTTGCAGGCGTTCAAAGGTGGTTTGGCGAAAGGCTTGAATATCCTCGCCATAGTGCTGAGTCACCCATTGAGCATAGGGGGAAGGATAGCGGGGGTTAACAGAAGTGACGCCTCGGTAGAAGAACGGACGGTTTTGCGGATCGAGGAACCACCACCGCCCCTGAGCCGATTGACCAATGCGAAAAAAGCCCGCTTGACCGATAATAGTCTGGGGTTGAATGCGGACTTCTGCTACTGGGGTTTGGGCAATGGCGAGAGAATGAGTTAGAGCGATCGCCATTGCAGTGAAGATCGCGATCGCCACCCGGATAAGCTGGCGCATAGACTGTCTCCTCAGTCTCGATGCAGTTTAGGGAAACGATAAAACGTATCGCCGTCAGCATCTACTTCTAAGCTGGCATCAAAGGCTTGGGCTTGCGTTTCTAAATACTCTTTGGCAGCTTGGGCGTCAACCTTAGCCGCCGCCGCCAACTGAATCAAGGAGATATAACCATTATGGGTTTCCAGCAGTTGGTAAAAAGCAATGTCTAACTGTTGCTGTTGTCGGGCATTTTTGGATAATTGTTTGAGCAGCAGTCCGAGAAATACGCTGAGTGCAGCAATGGAAAGAAGTTCTAAAGCGGGCATAAAAACAAAATAAGGGCAAGGTAGAAATTGACCTGCCCTTTTATGCTACTGCGTCCGCAAGAATGTTCTATCGCTGGAATTTATAAAGCCCAGCAAACTGAACTCGCGATCCGGGTTCTAGCTAGCTGAGGGTTGAACTAAATTTTCTGCCCCTTGAACCACTTGGGCGGAGATAATTTTATCCCCTTGCTTAATTTTGCCCAGAACCTCTTTGTTCTCAACAACGTAGCCAAAGACAGAATAGCGTCCGTCTAGGAGGTTGAGTCCGGCGGGAGTGAGTTCCGGTTCAAACAAAAAGAAGAAAAACTGCGACGATCCGCCATTCGGGTCAATATCCGGTCGTGCCATTGCGAGCGTCCCGTAGGCGGAGAAGGGAAGAACGGGTTGTTCGCGATAAAGACCTGCATCCTCTAGGGTAATGCCATAGATGGGTTTTTCTTCGCTGCGGACAAAAACTTCTAGGGGAACGCGGCGATATTCACCTGTTTTGGGGTCTACAAAGCCATCTTCCGGGCCCGGCGGATCGCCAATTTGGAGGACGTAAAAGTCTTCGGCGCGGGTAAATTCTAAACCGTCGTAAAAGCCGCGCTGTACCAAGTCTACGAAGTTACCAGCCGTGACAGGGGCGCTGTAGCCATCGACAACGGCGGTTATGTTACCTTGGGTGGTTTCAAACTCAATGGTGGCTCGACCTTTGAGTTGCGGTAAGTTGCTATAGTCTTCTGGGACTTCGTAGGGGAAGCCAGTGACCATGCTTTCTTCAAGTTGTCCCACCAGATCGAGCAACGTGCTGCGGCTTGTCCAAATTTGCTCTCGATCTTTGGCTTCTAGGGCCTCATCTATTGTAGAAATTTCGGTTTGCAGTTGCTCTAGAAGCGATCGCGCTTGGGCTTGATTCGCCTCTGGAATGCTAGCCAGTAACTCTTCTGGGCGGTTCAGAATTCGATTCACTTGGCTGATATCGGATCGAATGGGCGTCCAACGCCGTCCGCGCAGTTGGGTGGCGATATCTTCAATGCTCGATTGCATTTGCCGCACGGGTTCGTTATCGATGGGTAAAGCGTAGCGCAATAAGGCTTTACCATCAGTGATCGCATCGCCTGCGGGGAGGCGGCTTTGGCGTTGAGGTTGTCCGCTATCACCGAGATCCCACCAAGCTGCACTTAATCCCACGGACAGGATACACAGCAGAATGGCGAGGAAACTCGTTCTCAGCAAGCGTTGCAATAGATTACTCATAACCCTTTTTTCAATTCAACGGCTAGCGAAGGGCTTGGAAAAACCCATGTTTGATTGTGCCATAGGACGGCCCCCCACCTGGGAGAATGCCACCCCAGGTCGGCAAAATCAGTCTTTGCCACAGAATTTAGTTAGCAAACACGCGATCGGGGACCTTGGGGAGGTAAAATAAGGAGCCGAATATTGCTCCCCAAGCCAGAGTTCATGATCTCTAGTAATGACTTTAGAACAGGTGTTTCTATTGAGTTAGACGGCAGCGTGTGGCGGGTGGTGGAATTTCTCCACGTTAAACCCGGTAAAGGCTCTGCTTTTGTACGGACTAAGCTCAAAAACGTTCAAAGCGGAAACGTTATGGAACGCACGTTCCGGGCAGGGGAAACGGTTCCCCAAGCCAACCTCGAAAAAACGGTGAAGCAGTTCACCTATAAAGACGCCGAACAGTTCGTATTTATGGATATGGAGACGTATGAAGAAAGCCGTCTCAATAGCGACCAAATTGGCGATCGCGTCAAGTATCTCAAAGAAGGGATGGAAGTCAGCGTTCTCACCTGGAACGACCAAGTTCTAGAAGTCGAGTTGCCGAACTCTGTGGTTCTAGAGGTGACAGAAACCGATCCCGGTGTTAAGGGTGACACCGCTACGGGGGGAACCAAACCCGCGATCGTGGAAACCGGGGCGCAAGTTATGGTGCCTCTATTTATTACGGTGGGTGAGAAAATTAAAGTCGATACCCGCAACGATTCTTACTTGGGTCGGGAAAATTAAGGGCGCTCTCCGCAATTGGCTATCAGCGTCAGCTTCCTGGTATTCTCAGAAAGTTGGGTGCTGATAGCTGCGACTAAGGACATCTCTAACTGAGTCAGCAGCAAGTTGGATAACGGATAAAGGACCAAATACTGTGCAATTAAACTTTAACGAACTCCGTGAATTAATCGCCGCATTGAACCAGACTGACATTGCGGAGTTGACGTTAAAGAGTGCGGATTTTGAGTTGACGCTGCGAAAAGGCGATCGCTATCCTCTCTCAGGTATTCCCCCAGAGGTTAGTAACGCGGTACCCCCGGCTGCACTCAACGCGACGCTTCCCCTACCTGTCGCGCCTTCAGAACTGTCAGCGCCCCCAACACCCGTGGCGGATAAGCGTTGGGTGGAAATTACTTCGCCCCTGGTTGGCACCTTTTATCGCTCTCCTGCACCCGACGAACCGCCGTTTGTGGATGTGGGCGATCGCATTCGCACGGGTCAAACGGTCTGTATTATTGAAGCGATGAAGGTAATGAACGAACTCGAAGCTGAAGTATCGGGTCAAATTGTGGAAGTTTTGGTCGAAAATGGTCAGCCTGTCGAGTTTGGTCAAGCTTTAATGCGCGTTAATCCCGATTAAAGGTGATAAAATCCGTCTTTTCGGGTTCGGTTGCGCTCACTTTCTCCCGAAGCGAGAACTGTTACATTAGTGAGTAATAAGTGCAACCCACTTAAATTGCAGTAACCGCAGTGGCATAACCCGAATACTCAAGGCTACTGCCCTAAACAGTACGGAGGAATCAGGTGAATAACCAGCACGATCGCGTTCCAGAATTCTTTAATGAAGGGGAGTCCGGCGGTAACTTATTGTGGCAGTACGTCCAGTCTATGAGTCCTGAGACGATCGCTCAACTCTCTAAGCCTGTCTCTCCGGAAGTCTTCCAAGTGATGGAGCAAAATATTGTCGGAATGCTCGGACACTTGCCCTCAGAACATTTTGGCGTTACCGTTACTACCAACCGAGAAAATCTAGGTCGCCTGTTAGCCTCAGCGATGATTAGTGGCTACTTCTTGCGGAATGCAGAGCAACGGATGAATTTTGAACGCGCTTTACATTCTGCCGAACCCCATGAATCTCATGGCGATCGCTAGTTTAACTTCTTTATTCTTACAGCGTGGTCAGGCGAAGCAATCTAGATTTAACCTTTTCTTCGGTAGGCTCTAGCAGTCTACCGAATTTTGCCGTTAAATCCCTACAAACTACCCTCCTGAATTGGTACGATCAACAGGGTCGGGATCTGCCGTGGCGAAACACCCGCGATCCTTATGCGATTTGGGTTTCAGAGATTATGCTTCAGCAAACCCAAGTCAAAACAGTCATTCCCTACTACGAACGCTGGTTGCAGGCGTTTCCCACCGTTTCTGATTTAGCCCAGGCTGAGTTAGACCGCGTTTTAAAAGTCTGGCAAGGTCTAGGCTACTACGCCCGCGCCCGCAATTTACACAAAGCCGCTCAGGAAATTACGCGCAACTCTAACGGTATTTTTCCCTCGAATGTGGAACAAGTCCTAGCCTTACCGGGAATTGGACGTACCACCGCCGGGGGAATTTTAAGTGCGGCATTTAACCAACCGCTGCCCATCCTTGATGGTAATGTAAAGCGGGTGCTGGCAAGACTGATTGCTCTTGAGGTTCCTCCCGCCAAAGCGCTGAATTTATTATGGCAACTGTCAGAAACTTTGCTAGAACCAGAGCATCCCAGGGATTTTAATCAAGCGTTGATGGACTTAGGGGCAACGGTTTGTACCCCGAAAAATCCAGAGTGCGATCGCTGTCCTTGGACTTTTCAATGCCAAGCTTATCATTTAGGTCAACAATCCAACTTTCCCATGCGCGAAACTTCTGCCCCCATTCCCCATAAATTTATCGGCGTCGCTGTTATCTGGAACGAAGCCCAACAAATTTTAATTGACAAGCGCCATCCAGAAGGCTTGCTGGGCGGCTTGTGGGAGTTTCCAGGGGGAAAAGTAGAAGCAGGCGAAACCCTAGCCGAATGTATCAAGCGCGAAATTCAAGAAGAATTAGGGATTGAAATTGCCGTCGGCGATCATCTCATTACTATCGAACACGCCTATACTCATTTTCGGGTAACGCTCAACGTTTATCACTGTCAGCACATTAACGGCATCCCGCAACCGATAGAATGCGAAGAAATTCGTTGGGTAACGTTAGAGGAAATTGAAAGCTATCCCTTCCCCAAAGCCAATATACAAATTATTGAAGCGCTGAAAACCTTTGTCGCGTCTCAGGTTAGCTAATCTAGCATAGAGCGATCGCAATTCGCCCAATTTTCCCATGTTATCAGAAGTCTGGGTTTAAAACCCCGTGCTTCTAGCACGGCTTTTTGTTAAACTGTAGTTGGTCACAGACCCACCCGGATTTAAGATACTCCGAAATAAACAACAAGGTTGAAAGTCCTGTCAGAGTTGCGATCAGAAATAGGGGAAGCAGAAAGGGCAATGGAAAGTCTAACCCTAGACGCAAACAAGTATTTTACTTGTACACGAAACAGAAAGAAAAGTCGCCATAGGGCATTGGGAGACTATAAACGAACGTGGAGACTGGATAAGACTTGCTTGCAAGCGTCGGTCTGCGAAACGTTAAGGAATCCTCACTCCTTTAGGACGAGGAGGTATGTCAACCGTTAACGATCTCAGCCAGCTTGCTCAATCCGGCTATCAAACCCAGGCTTCTGATACCAGCATAGAGGCAGAAGTGGTTCAATTTAGCCTATGGCGGCGCATGGGGTTAAACAAAAGACTAGCTTTAGCAAGTGCGACTACTAAAAGTTGCAAGCAACTCACCCTCTCAGGAATTAGAAAACGCCATCCTCACCTTTCCCCCTCTTCTCTCAAGCAAGCGTTTGTCAAAGCGACTTTAGGGGAAGAATTTGCTGATATTCCTACCTTACTGGAAACGAGATTGCTGATAGAAGATCCGATTTGGCTGGCTGCAAAAGTTGGCAGGATATTAGATGAGCTATCCATTCCTTACGAGTCGTGATGCGTAAAGCCCCCGTGTTTTTAACCGGGGGATATAAGCCAATGACCGAATTGATTCGGTCGTCACCTGATAGAATTACGTTAGTGATTTTGACGTAAAGATGCTGGTATTTGAGGCGAAGCTAGAAGGAACAGATGAGCAATATCGCTCGCTAGACGAGGCGATTAGAACTGCTCGTTTTGTCCGCAATGCGTGCCTCCGGTACTGGATGGATAACCGAAACATCGGCAGGTATGAGTTAAGTGCTTATTGCGCTGTCCTTGCTGCCGATAAAAACTTCCCTTGGGTTGCTAAATTGAACTCTATGGCTCGTCAAGCCAGTGCTGAAAGAGCTTGGAGCGCAATTGCTAGATTTTTTGAGAACTGCAAGAAATCTAGACCGGGGAAGAAGGGTTATCCACGTTTTAAGAAAGAACGGACGCATGGTTCTGTTGAGTACAAGACAAGCGGCTGGAAGCTCTCTGATGACCGTCGCTATATCACTTTTAGCGATGGGTTTAACGCAGGAACTTTCAAACTCTGGGGAACTCGTGACCTGCACTTCTACTCGTTGAAACAGTTTAAGCGAGTCCGGATTGTGCGGAGGGCTGACGGATACTACGCTCAGTTTTGTCTAGATGTTGAGCGAGTAGAGAAACGAGAACCAACAAGCAAAACCATTGGGTTAGATGTTGGGCTGACTCACTTCTACACCGATTCCAATGGGGAAACCGTTGAAAATCCCCGTCATTTGAGAAAGTCCGAAAAAGCCCTTAAACGGCTAAACAGAAGGCTTTCTCGTACCCAGAAAGGTTCCAATAACCGAAAAAAAGCCAGAAATCGCTTGAGTCGAAAGCACCTCAAGGTAAGTAGGCAGCGTCAAGACTTCGCCGTCAAGTTGGCGAGGTGCGTAGTCCAGTCTAACGACTTGGTAGCCTACGAGGATTTGCAGGTGCGGAACATGGTCAAGAATAGACGCTTGGCTAAATCGATTAGTGATGCAGCGTGGACTCAGTTTCGGCAATGGGTTGAGTATTTCGGCAGGGTGTTTGGCGTGGTAACGGTTGCTGTTCCCCCGCACTATACCAGTCAGAATTGCTCTAGCTGTGGGAAAGTAGTGAACAAATCTCTGAGTACAAGGACTCATGTTTGCCCTGATTGTGGGCATACCCAAGATCGCGATTGGAACGCTGCACGGAACATACTTGAATTAGGACTACGTACCGTAGGGCATACGGGAACTAACGCCTCTGGAGACATCGACCTCTGTTTGGGTGGAGAAATCCCTCTAGATAAGTCGAGTCGTGGAAAGAGGAAGCCCAAGAAGTGATTCTTGGAATCCCCCGTTTTCTAAACAGGGGAGGATGTCAATATGTTGGCGGATCGATTGCGAGTTCTGCTCATGGCGAACCTCGGTCTACTCAGGATGCAGATATTGCAGTTAGCATCGAAGAGAATCAAGCTTGCCTGTTAATCGAAGCAATGCAGCGTGAGTTCTATATTAGCTCAACTAGCGTTGCCGAGGCGTTAAGCTGTCGAATGACTACTTTTAATGTCATTCACCTGGAAACCAGTATTAAAGCCGATATTTATCTCATTCGGTCGGATAATGAGTATGAGCGATCGCAACTCGCCCGCCGACAGCGCTACACTTCAGATGATAGACCTGAGTTAAGCTTCTACCTCTGCACTCCCGAAGATATCATCCTCCAGAAACTGGTCTGGTACAGATTAGGCAGGCAACAATCAGACAAACAGTGGCGAGATATTTTAGGAGTCCTTAAACTCCAAGGGGAAAGCCTCGACTTCACCTACTTGCAAAATTGGGCCGAACGCTTAAGCTTAACCCCTCTTCTCGCGCAAGCGCAAACAGAGGCAGGTTTAACAACCTAAGCAAACTCGATTTCTGGATAAGTAGGGTAAATGATATGAATAAATGAATAACCCTGCAAATATCAGCTTGGAGTAAGAAAGTAATGCAAGTTAAAGCGGCTGTAGCCTTTGAATCTGGGAAACCCCTCAGTATTGAAACCGTAGAACTCGAAGGCCCCAAAGCCGGAGAAGTCTTAGTTGAAATTAAAGCCAGCGGCGTTTGTCATACCGATGCTTATACCCTATCCGGTGCTGACCCCGAAGGTCTATTTCCCACCGTTCTCGGTCATGAAGGCGCGGGAATTGTGGTAGAAGTCGGAGAAGGGGTTAAAAGCGTCAAACCGGGCGACCATGTTATCCCCCTATATACCCCAGAATGCCGTCAATGCAAGTTTTGCCTAAGCAGAAAAACCAATCTTTGTCAAGCGATTCGTTCCACCCAAGGGCGCGGCATTATGCCCGATGGAACCAGCCGTTTTTCCCTGAATGGCAAAATGCTGCATCACTATATGGGAACCTCCACCTTTGCCAACTATACCGTTTTACCGGAAATTGCCGTTGCTAAGATTCGCGAAGATGCCCCCTTTGAGAAAGTCTGTTATATCGGCTGCGGCGTGACTACAGGTATTGGGGCCGTTATCTACACCGCTAAAGTTGAACCTGGGGCGAATGTTGTTGTCTTCGGCTTAGGCGGAATTGGCTTAAACGTGATTCAAGGCGCGAAGATGGTTGGGGCCAATATGATTATTGGGGTGGATATCAACCCCGATAAACGCGCCATTGCTGAAAAATTTGGCATGACCCATTTTATTAACCCCAAAGAAATTGACGGCGATGTCGTCGCCCATATTATTGACCTGACGGATGGCGGCGCAGATTATAGTTTTGAGTGCATTGGCAACATCAATGTCATGCGCCAAGCCTTAGAATGCTGTCACAAAGGTTGGGGGGTTAGCGTCATTATCGGCGTCGCTGGGGCGGGCCAAGAAATTAGTACCCGTCCGTTTCAGCTAGTCACGGGGCGCGTTTGGAAGGGTAGCGCCTTTGGTGGCGCTAGAGGGCGAACCGATGTCCCTAAAATCGTGGATTGGTACATGGAAGGCAAGATTAATATCGATGATTTAATTACCCATGTCATGCCCATCGAACAAATTAACGAGGCTTTTGATTTAATGCACCAGGGCGAGTCTATTCGCAGCGTCGTCACCTTTTAGCCCAATATCCAAAATCAGCCTACGGAGAAAAACAGCAAAGGCGATCGCACTTTTAGCCTAAAATCCCTAAAGCTGCTGTTTATTGCCTCTTCCCATGATTTCCGGCCTTGAATTGATTTCCCAAAGCACTTGCTTTAACGGTACGGTCGCTTTCTACAGCCATCACTCCGATAGTTGTAATGGCAAAATGCGCTTTGCTGTGTTTATCCCCCCCCAAGCCCTCACCCAACCCGTCCCAATCCTTTACTTTCTGTCTGGGCTAACCTGTACCGAAGAGAACTTTACCGTCAAAGCTGGGGCGCAACGCTACGCCGCCGAACATGGCTTAATGCTGGTTGCGCCCGATACCAGCCCTCGCGATGCAGCCATCCCCGAAGAAGAAGAAAGTTGGGACTTAGGGACAGGGGCCGGTTTTTATGTGGATGCAACCCAAGCGCCTTGGTCTTCTCACTATCGGATGTACAGTTATGTGGTAGAAGAGTTACCCGAAATTATCACGGCGAATTTCCTGGTTAACCCAGAGAAACAGGGGATTTTTGGGCATTCAATGGGGGGACATGGGGCCTTAATTTGTGCCTTAAGAAACCCCCAGAAGTATCTTTCTGTTTCCGCTTTTGCCCCTATTGCAGCCCCAATAAGCTGTCCGTGGGGTCGCAAGGCTTTTGAGTCTTACCTGGGAACCGATATTGAAACTTGGCGACCGTATGATGCGAGTGAGTTGGTACTGAGTGCTAATTATGGGCGTCCTATTTTAATTGACCAGGGAACCGACGATAATTTTCTCAAGCAGCAACAACTGTTACCCGATGTGTTTGAACGGGCTTGTCAACAAGTCGGTCAGCCTTTGACTCTACGTTACCAAGAAGGTTACGACCATAGCTACTATTTTATTTCCACCTTTATGGGCGACCACATTCGCCACCATGCCCATGCCTTATGCGAGTAAATACTGACCAAAATCACTCTGGGGGTACAGCTTTTTAACTGGGGATCGTGCTGTAATTTTTTGAGGATAGATTCTTAACCCAGAGCGAGCCTATTTATGCGAATTCCCGCTTCAACCTATCGCATTCAATTTAATGCTGCGTTTAATTTTGATTCGGCTAAAGCAGTTATTGCTTATTTGAAAGAACTGGGAGTTTCTGACCTCTATGCTTCGCCTATTTTTAAGGCAAGAGAGGGCAGCACCCACGGTTATGATGTAGTCGATCCCAATCAGGTTAATCCTGAGTTAGGAAGTTCAGAAGCATTTGCTGGTTTGATTCAAGAAATTCAAAAATATGATTTAGGCTGGTTGCAGGATATTGTCCCGAATCACATGGCATTTGATAGCCAAAATCAGATGCTGATGGATGTCTTAGAAAACGGTGCCACTTCTGAGTATATTGATTATTTTGATATTGCCTGGAATCAGCCGTTTGAAGAAATTAAAGGACGCATTCTTGCTCCAATTTTAGGCGATTATTATGCCCAGTGTTTGGAAAATGGCGATTTACAACTGAGCTATGACCAAACGGGGTTAAAAGTAAAGTATCATAGCCTGACTTTACCAATTAGAATTGAGTCTTACTTATCTTTCTTGACCGAAAACCTAGACAAATTAGAGCAAACTCTCGGTTATCAGCATCCCGATTATATTAAGTTTCTAGGTTTACTCTACATTCTCAAAAATATTCCGCCCCAAACGCAACCCCAAGACCGTAGAAATCAAGGGCTATTTGCTAAACGGTTGTTCTGGGAGTTATACGAGCAGATTCCAGAAATTCAAAGCTTTGTTCAAGCTAATCTTAAGGTTTTTAATGGGGAAGTTGACAAGCCAGAAAGTTTTAATTTACTCGAAAAACTTCTAGCCGAACAATACTATCGCCTTGCGTTTTGGAAGGTTAGCGCTGAAGAAATTAACTATAGGCGTTTCTTTACGGTGAATGAGTTAATTTCAGTCAAGGTTGAATTAGAACCCATTTGCCAAGCAACGCATAAATTAATTATTGACTTAGTAAAATCTGGCACGTTTACCGGATTGAGAATTGACCATATTGACGGGCTGGCAAATCCGACGCAATACTTAGAATGGCTGCGGGAGAAGACGGGGGAAACTTATATTACGGTTGAAAAGATTCTAGAACCGGAAGAAGAACTCCCGCACGTCTGGCCGATTCAGGGAACAAGCGGTTATGATTTTTTGAATCAGGTAAATGGAGTCTTCTGTCAATCGGAAAATGAGAATAAACTCAGCGAGGTTTATCAACAATTTACGCAGTTGCAGGAGTCTTATGAAACGCTATCTTTGGAGAAAAAGCGGCTAATTATTGAAACCAATATGGCGGGGGATGTGGATAATTTAGCTCATCTCCTGAAGCGGATTGCGAGTCAGTCTCGTCAGGGTAATGATTTTACGCTGAATGGACTGAAGAAAGCGTTGATTGAAGCTTTATCTCGGTTTCCGGTGTATCGCACTTATATTACTGCCCAAGAAGTCAGCGATCCTGATAAAACTTATGTTAAAGATGTCATCGCTGCGTCTAAGGTGGGAAATCCTTTAGTAGTGCGAGAACTGGAGTTTATTGAAAACTTACTTTTGCTGGATTTCTTACCCTATTTAACGGAAGAACAAACTCAACAGCGCTTTTATTTTGTGACGCGCTTGCAACAGTTAACAGGTCCTTTGATGGCGAAGGGAATTGAGGATACGCTGTTGTATGTTTATAACCGATTTGTCGCGTTAAATGAGGTGGGGGGAAATCCCAGTCGTTTTGGGGTTTCAGCGCAGGAGTTTCATGCGATTAACCAACATCAGAGTCAGCGCTGGTTGCATAAGATGAATACGACTTCTACCCACGATACCAAACGGGGGGAAGATGTGCGATCGCGCCTGAATGTCCTCTCAGAAATTCCCGACGAGTGGGAACAGCAGGCGCAGGCTTGGCAGCAGATGAACCGGGGGAAAAAAGCTGAGGTGAATGGTAAGCTGATTCCGGATAGCAATGACGAGTATTTCTTGTATCAAACTCTGGTAGGCGCTTGTCCGTTTGATACGGGAGGATTGCCGGATTCTTTAGAAGAGTTCACCAACCGCGTCAAAGAGTATATTATCAAAGCGGTTCGCGAGGCGAAAGTCCATACCGAGTGGTTGCGTCCCGATGGCGAGTATGAGGAGAGTTATCTCGCGTTTGTGGAAGCGATTCTCGATCCGGGTTATGAGTTTCTAAAAACCTTTGGGCCGTTTAAGCAGAAGATTGCCTATTATGGGATCTTCAACTCTCTATCCCAAGTGCTGCTTAAGGTTGCGTCTCCGGGGGTTCCCGACTTTTATCAGGGAACGGAGTTATGGGATTTAAGCTTAGTCGATCCCGATAACCGTCGTCCAGTGGACTTCCAGCAGCGCCGAGGGTTCCTTGAGGAGATTCAGCAACGGGCGAAAACGGATATTTTGAGCCTCGTTGAGGAGTTGTTAGAACATAAGGAAGACGGGCGGATTAAGCTATTTTTGATTGCTCAGTGCCTAAAAGCGCGGCGGGAGTATCTCTCGATTTTCCAAGATGGCGACTATCAGCCGTTGGAAGTGAGGGGAAAATTTAACGATTGCGCGATCGCCTTTGCGCGACAATCAGACCAGGGTACGGCGATCGCGATCGCCCCTCGCTTTTTCACCCATCTGATTCAACCCGCAGAGTCTCCCCTGGGCGAACTCTGGCAAGATACAGCCATTCAACTCCCGGAAAACTTAGCCGGGACTTGGACAAATACCATTACCCATCAATCCTTGCCAGCCACAACCACCCTATCCCTCAGCCAAGCTTTACAACATTTCCCGGTTGCGCTGTTGGTTCAACCCCATTCTTAACGCTCAACCCAATTAGAGTAGGGATTTTGGGCAAGATTCACATTATAGTAGCGCGGATCGTCTGAAACCTCGCGCTCGATCCAACTGGGGAGAACCAAATGCTGAGTCTCCTCAGTTAACTCCACTTCTGCCACAATTAACCCTTGATTGTCCCCTGCAAACTCATCAACCTCCCAAATGATTCCCTCAATATCGAGGCGATAGCGAGTTTTCTCAATCAGCGGGGGTTCGCAGAGGGTATCGAGCATTTGTTGAGCATCCGCCACCGGAATTGCATATTCAAACTCAGCACGAGCAATACCCACCGATAATCCTTTAATTGTGAGATAGCCAGACTCACCCACCAACCGTACTCTGACGGTGGTGCCGTTTTCCGTAGGGATATAACCCTGGCGATAAACCGTTCCGGTTCCCAACTGCCGCCATTCATCCCCTTTCACTAAAAACTTACGTTCAATTTCCGTTGGCATAAATGATACTGCTTGAACGAGATTCATCCTTACCCAGACCACGTTACCACGAGCGAGGGATATTGAACGTTCTAAGCGTTGCAACGTCGGGCTTTGAGCCGTGCGTTTTCCTTTCTCAGCAGGTCTTTGAGGAAATTGAGCCTGCTCCTAAAGGTAGGTTCATTCTACTTCATGGGATAGGCGATCGCGCTTTTAGAGTTCTGGCTTTTGACGGGTGGAAAGTCGGATAGGAACTTCTAGGGTAGAGGTAACGCTAAAGAAACGAAAATTAATAAAACTCATGTTGAAACAACCTCAAACTCCCAAACCTCATCCTATTTTGAAACTGCTTACAGGACTCTTAGGCGTCGTTGGACTGAGTTCAATGGCGAGCTTACCCGCTTCCGCTCAAGGAATCACAGCACCCGCCGGCGGATTTGGTAACACAGTGGCTCCCGGCGCAACCGTTAACACCGCACCCAATACAGGCGCACCCGGAGTCGCCGCACCGAACACAGGCGCACCCAATACAGGCACAGTTGGCACTCCCTTACAGCAAAATACTGGCGTGCAACAAGCGGCACCGAATACAATTACACCAGCACCCGGTACTGTCAATACCGCTCCCGGAGTGGTTACTCCCCCTGTCACTTCACCTGGGTTTGGCACCACTGCACCGAATGTGTTGACGGCTCCCCAAAACTTGGGTACGCAACAGACCCTTCCAGGCGCATTTGGCACCCCCACGCAGGGAGTAATTACAGCGCCGAATCAAGGCTTCCCTGTGGTTCCAGGGCCGGGAATTAATCCGGATGCGAATGTTTTAACCCCGCAACAGGGTGTTGTCAATCCCAACCCGAATATCTTAGGCCCCCAGCCGGGAGTAATTAACCCCAACCCGAATATCTTGGCACCGCAGCAAGGGGTTGCACCAGGTCAAAATATTGCACCACAGCAAGGATTTGCACCCCAAACCGTACCGGGACAAGCGGGTGGAACGGTGGCTGCACCTGCACCGGATGCGGTGATTTTGGTTCCTAGCGAGTCGGCTTTCCCCGTACCCGTCCAAACGAGTCCGAATGTCAGTCCTTTCCAACAAATCCGCGATCCGAATATCTTGTTTAATGCGCGCTAAGAGGTTGCGATCGCAATTTTTCTAGTCCGTCTCAAGGTTAGACAAACACACCACACCACACTCACGCAGGGTAGGTTCATCCTACTCTGTTTTTGTATTGAAGACTCTTCTCAGATTTTTGGTAAGCTTTTCCCTAATATCCATCGATGACTCTCTCATGATGCAGGTTGCTGGGCTGTTTGTTTATCCGATTAAATCCTGTCGAGGCATTGCTTTAGAACGTGCAGAGGTGACGCCGACGGGGTTTGCTTGGGATCGGGAGTTTATGCTGGTGGATCGTCAAGGGATGTTTATCACCCAGCGAAAATACGCGCAACTTGCCTGCATTCAGGTGGAGATCCAAGCGGATCGGCTGGTTTTGTCTGCGGGGGATGGGACTTTTACGCTGCAACCCACGTTTGATGGGGAAAAGCGGACGGTGGAGGTTTGGGGCGATCGCACTGTCGCTATCGATCAAGGGGATGCTGTGGCACGCTGGTTTCAGGATAACCTGCAACTCCCAGCCGATTTACAGGTGCGCCTAGTTCGCCAATCGTGCGATCGCGTTCGATTGGTCAATCCTAATTATCAGGTACGGGAAGGCGATCGCGTGAGTTTTGCCGATTCTTTGCCCTTTTTGTTAACCACCACTGCGTCTTTAGCCGATCTCAACCGTCGCCTCGCGCAACCCATCAAGATGGATCGGTTTCGGCCGAATATTGTGGTCGAAACCTCAGAACCCTTTGCAGAGGATGGTTGGAAGCAGATTCAAATCGGCGATCTTTTGTTTCATGCGGTGAAGGCTTGCGATCGCTGTATTGTGACGACGACCGATCAATCTTCTGGAACGCGAGACGCCGCTAAAGAACCCCTCAGAACCCTGGCTCAGTACCGCCAACCAATTCCCGGAAAAGGAATCTTTTTTGGTCAAAACTTAATTTCTCATACCCTCGGCTGGCTGCAAGTGGGCGAAAGCGTGACTATTACAGCTTTAGAGTAAATGGGTGCGATCGCGATCGCTCCAAGGGATTGAGTGATGTCACGGAGAGCAGGGCGGTAAACTCACCTAAATTCGGTGAGATCCCTCACGCTAATTTTGAGCGATCTTCGCCAGTATTGTTATAGAACTTTGTACAGCTCTGTTGAGCAAAAGCGAGTGACTCCTAGCCCATCTCTCCTGTGTCTCTCTTCTCTACCGACTGAAGAAACTTATTGAACAGGCGACAAGTCACTGACTCTTAAGGTGGAACGAAGGAAAACATCATGAATGCATTTGAGTATACGACGCCACAACCCATTCTGAGAAGCAAGCTCAACATTTCTCAATACTTGAGCCGCCTCGATGTTCTCAAGCCGCTGCGTCAATGGCTCGATGAATGCCCAGTGCGCGATCGCCAACTCGCCCACTTCTTATGTAAACTGATTCCGACCCAATGTCCCTTTGAGCGCGATATTCAATTATTTGGTCGCACGCTGTTGCACATTCCTCCCATGTGCAAACTCAATCCCCTTTATAACGAAGTTGTGGGCTTACGTTTCCGGGCTTTATGTTATCTTGCCGATGAATGCGGTGAAGATGTAACAGCGTATTGCTAATTTTTGAGGGAACACTAAACTACAAGTAAAGTTTAGTGTAATTCACTTGATAGCCCTTGAGAATATCCCTATAGTAAAAAGTGAAGCAACTCAGCTTCCCTGGCAGATGTAACACCTAAAATGCAAATCACACATAAGAGGTAAAACGCTGTTTAAGTTAAATCTGTCTCGTCCACACACAATGGCATCCCTACACAAAACCGATACTTCCTCGCTTTAGAAATTCGGGAGTTTAATCACTGTCTTCACAGCGAACTCCAGATAGAATTAATCAATAAAGAGGAAATAAATCGGAAACCTTAAGGGATGCCATTGACATTTTAAACCGTAAAAATAGAGCAAAATTTCAATTCCAACGCTTAAAAGTAAAGTTTAGTTTCATTCCCTTGAACCGCATAGATATCTCTCTTATATTAGTAATTGAAGCAACCAAGCTTCCCTGGCAGATAAAACAGCCAAGTTCAAAACAAAACCAGAGGTAAAACGCTGTTCCATTTAAATCTGTCTCGTTCAAACACAACAGCACCCCCATTCAAGACGGATACTTCCTCCAGTTAGAAGATAGGGAGCAATGTAACTGAAAATCTCATTTTGAGAGCTTGTCTAAGTTCAGTTCATCTCCAGATATAATCACTTAGGAGAGGCGGTCACTCGGTCAAGAAATTCATCGGGTGCTGTTGTGTTTTAAAGAAACAATCAACGATCGACTATGGCCATCATTGCCCTAAAAGCTTGGTACCTTCAGGAATACGAACCCATTCGGGAATTAGAAAAACGTCCCCCAGACATTCGCCTTAGCAAAAATAGCTTACTGAAATCCGCACTGCGGGCAGACTTTTTAGAAGATAGCGAAGACGTGAAAAAGTCCGCCTGGTTTCAGCGCTACCTCGAAGGCGAGCTTGTAGAATTCTATATCGAAGGCAGCGGCGGTTACGCCATTTCTAACATTGACCTCACCAGCCACGAAATTTACTTCACCAAACAAGAAGTAATGGCCCATCTCGATCCAATTATCTTCTTGTGCGATCAAGTAGACTATAGTCCCTCTAGCGAAGCCTTACGGGAAGAACTGGCCAGCGCGATAGAATCATTGAATCGGCGATCGCGCCTACCCCTCAGCCTAGAAGTCACCAACCGCGCCACCGACACCCCCATTCGCCTCAACAGCGCCTCCATCCGCCGCATCCGCAAAAGCTTGTTATTCATCGCCGACGGCACCCCCATCACCCAAGTCGAACGCGAAGACAGCACCCAACTCATCCCCAGTCCCATCGTTTGCGTCGAAACAGGTTACGCCTTGCAACTCAAACGACCCGAACAGATCCTACTCGTCCAAATGGAACGATCGGATCTTCCCGGTCAATTTCCCTTCGACATTTCCAACCAGAACCGCCTCATTTTTAAAAACCAACAAGAACTCAAAGACATGCTTCCAGCAATGTTAGAGGGATTGTTGCAACGGTATAACCTCCTCTATTGAGTGGGGAAGAGGATGGGGGGATGGGAGGATGGGGAGGTGGGGAGATGGGGGGAAGTGAGTGCTGAGTGGAAAGTGCTGAGTGCTGAGTGAGAAGAGGGTGGGGGGATGGGGAGATGGGGGGAAGTGAGTGCTGAGTTCTCAGTGTGTCTAGAGCAATAGCCACTTTACCTTTAATCTCCCCAACTCTTAATTCCCTTCTTCCCCAACTCCCTTCTTCCCCCAACTCTTAATTCCCTTCTTCCCCCAACTCTTAATTCCCTTCTTCCCCAACCCCTAACTCCCAACTCCCAACTCCCTTCTTCCCCAACCCCTAACTCCCAACTCCCAACTCCCAACTCCCTTCTTCCCCAACCCCCAACTCCCAACT